>JBAVMD010000001.1:0-2718 GCA_049689695.1 Chitinophagaceae bacterium
GTACTCCTCTCCATTCCGCTATCCAGATATTTCCATCATCGTCCTGCTGAAGATCAAATATTTCCAGGGAGTGCAGTTTGCTGTTGTAATTGGTGATCTCATCGGTATGGCGGTTCCATTTAAAAAACCCCGATACCCAGGAAGAAATCCACCAGGTGCGCCCGCTGGTATCGGTTTTATCTTTGATCACTGCGTTCACACTGGGAAATTGTCCTACCGCGCCGGAAGAAGGCAGCATCTTTCTGGCAAAATGTTCTGTATTGTGATCGTATTTTTCAATGCCATATTCGGTGCCCATCCACAATATGCCATTTAAAGAATCCCTATAAAAAGTATGAACGCGGGAACCGTTGTGGCTCCACGGCTGCTGAATATTCTGCGGTATGTCCATAAAACGGCCGGTATTAACATTATACTGGCCCAGGCCCGCATAACCGGCGCTCATCCACAGCAGGCCATTCTTTGCAAAGTCAATATCGGCCTTAATAGAAACAATAAAAGAAATGCGTGGAGCAACAGAAGTGGTTTTTTTTGTTTGATCGTTGTAGCTCATTAAGCCGGCTTCCCAGGTGCCTATCCAGGATTTTCCGTTGGGATCTGTATACACCGTCATTACACCGGGCGTGGCGGTTGGATGCACATCGTCCCTGCCCATCACATAATCCAATTTAAACAACTTAGTATCTACAAAGTATAAAGCAGTGCTTGAAATGATCCAGAGATTACCGTTAGCAGCAGGGAAAACCCTCAGTTCTCCTTTGTCGAAACCCAGGTCGGCCACCTTTTTTGCCATGAAGTTGCGCGCATCCAGCTCGTAGAGATTGTGGTTGCGGGTAATGAAAATGCGTTCGTCTGAAGTGGTAGCGGTGTATGCGCGGGTTAAATTACCGTCGTCAGGAAAATTCAATATGCGAAATTGTTCCGTATGCGGGTTATAGCGACAAATGCCGGCGTCGGAAGCTACCCAGATATATCCATCCTTATCGCATTCCAGGCCGGTGATAAAATTATGCTGCAGCGAGGTGGTGTCGTTCGGCTGATGCAAAAAAGAAACAACGCGCACGCCATCATAACGGTTCAGTCCATTCATGGTGCCCAGCCACACAAAGCCCTGCTTGTCTTTAGTGATGTAGTAAACATTGTCGTGAGAAAGTCCCTGGTCGGTAGTAAGATGTTTAAACCCATAATTAAACGACTGGGCCGAAAGCGGGCTTGGGCCCGCCAACAGCAACAGCATCAGTACCGCAATTAATTTTTTAAACACAGTCGCCATAAAGCACCGGCAAAGGTTTCAACAACGTACAAGATAGTAAATACGCCGTTAGCCAATCTTTGCCGGGTGCAAAATAGTGTGAAGATGCGTGAGTTTGATAGCATGTTGATGTTATTGTTACTTCTCCCTCTTCAACCTCGACACCGGCATCGCATTCTTCACCGGCTTTACTGTTTTCAGGAAGTTGTAAATGGCCTTTAGTTCGTCATCGCTCATGCGGCTGAACGGTCCCCAGGGCATGTGTGTTCCTTCGTATAATTTTCCTTTGCGAAAGCGCTTGATGAAAAGGTCCTGAGTCCAGCCAAACATCCGCCCGGTTGAATCGGGTGTAAGATTAGGTGTAAGGAAATAATGATCTTTTGAAGATTCATCGTCCATCTCCATGCCGCCCGCAAAAGGTTCGCCAATGAAGGCGCCGGTCATCAGATCGCGATTGGTGTGACAGCCGTAACAGTTTGCAACGCTCATGGACAGGTATTTACCATAAGCCGCCGAGGTATCTCTCTTCACTATTTTAGGCACTTCTCCTTCAGGACCTGTCGGTTTCAGCAAAAATGATTTTACCACACTGCCCAGCAGGTTGGAAGTATGATCGGGAACCTGGTGCTTCACCGGTTTCTGAGACCTGAGATAAGAAATAATGGCCGTAAGGTCCTCATCGCTCACATTATGAAAAGGCATGAAGGGGAATACAGCCGTACCGTCAGCACGAACGCCATAACGCAGCTCGCGTGCGATCTCTCCATCTGAAAGCCTTCCTATACCTGTTTCAACATCAGGAGTTATATTCCGAACGAAAATATCTCCAATCTCCAATTCGAATTTATTACCGCCAGACAATGCCACTTCCATCCCCTTCTCTACCTGTTCAGCAGAGCCGGGAGCGCCATGACAATTAGCACAATGCGCCGGTCCAAATACCAGGTACTTGCCCCGCGCAATCAGCGCAGTGTCAGTAGTTGCTTTAATGGCAGGATAAGGCGCATCGTATTTCAGGTTCTGGCGCATGGCAACTGTGATGCTGAGCAACAACAGTACGGAACCGATGATGATGCCTGTCCATTTTAGAATTTTCTTGATCATGACGTAAAAGGATTAAAGATTAGTTAGCAGCGTATTTTATTTTGTATATAAGCAGTGTAAGTCCAAGCCATATAGCCCATGCGGGAGCCAGGCCGAGATAAATATTCAGGGAAACGGCTGACATCACTTCCATACCTGTGAGATTGCCTACGCCATCGAGCAGCGAAACAATGCCGAGCAGGATGGTTAGACTGCCGAAGAATTTATACTGTGTAAAAAGCAGCCGGCCTACCACCAGCCACCACACACCTGCAAGCAATACTTCCAGGGTATTCCACAAGCCTCCGCAAACGATGTTGCTGACCAGTTTGAAATCCTGGCGAAGCGACTGCTGAGCCGAGGCATCGGCAACAGAATAATCA
>JBAVMD010000002.1:0-2575 GCA_049689695.1 Chitinophagaceae bacterium
TGATTATTCAAAGTACTATAATATGTGAGTATTTACAGGTAAAAAAGAGTGTTTTCACTAATATTGATACATGTCAAAAAAAGATATTGAACTTGAAAGCTCCGGTGACTGTTAAATGATTTACATATTTAATTTGATCCTGAAAAAAGATAGCTAAGATGGCTTTTCGCCATCTTAGCTATCATGACTACATTATTCTTGTCGTTCTTCGATTAATATTTACGGATTCTTCTTCGTAAAACGGTATATCGCAGTATAATCTACATCAACAGTGTCCGTTGCTTTAAGCGGTGCAGTTGCAGGCGCTTTGCCTCCTCTTGTTGCAATGCGTTGTATATAGGAAACATCTGCAAAAATGCCTGTTGGTGTTTTGCCTGCTTTTGGCATCAGCAATAACCAGTCTATGCTTCCGTCAGGGCTGGGCGTAGTTCTTGCCGGAGTAAAGTGCTGTGCATAAATGGAATCCATACCTCCATATAATTGCCAGGTTGGGCCGGCTGTATGTGTTCCTACTTTTTTATTTCTTGCATCAAACAGGTATGCCTGCGGTGCAACGAGCGCCCATTCATATACGGCAGGATCGCTGCCTGCAACAGGCCTTGCTTTATATTTCTGAACGCCGTCAGCAAAAAAAGTAGCTACCCTTGTATTTCCATTCGGCTCGTTTGCAGGGATGCCAATCGCTGCGGGAATAACTAATTTCTCGCTTGCATGGATATAGTGAACAGGTAAGCCGGGTCCCATGGTATTGTCAGGCGTACAGCCTATCACAGCCATAGATAATGCTGTAGATACCAGCAGAAATGTTTTAAAAAAATTTTGTAACATGTACATATTGTTTAATGGTTTGAGTTAATAGTTTACATTATAGTGATGATGGTTTCAGAGATAAGCCTTACCGTGTAATTGCTTCTTCCGGTTTGCCCCCTTTAAAGAATGGCCAGAAAATATTTGCTGTTACTTTTCTGCCTTGTTCAAGGCCCGCGTTAATGGAAACCTGGTAATGTATTCCTGCGAAGAATCTCGATTGTCCCGCCTCTGTGGCAATCGCCGAAAAAGTAGAATAGCTTCTCGGCGTAAAGCCCAGGTAATCGTAAGTATGGTCAATGAACATTCCTGAGTTGCCAAACAGGTTTTCAATGACCAACGCTGCGGCCGCAGAAAGCGATGAGTGTGCAGATGGATACTCAGGATGCGCCGGTGTTCCGAGATACGGGCTCCATGCGGCCTGTCCCATTACTTCCCGGATATAGGTGATCGGACGCACCAGGTTGAATTGGTATTTTGTTTTGAAACAACTGATCAACGCATCGTTAACAGCCGTACCTGTAAGTGCGTATGCCAGTGCTGCTTTATCAAGCGAACAGCTTTTGTGCCTGATCACCTGTTGCAGAATGCTCAGCCAGTGACCTGGTGAACTAACGCCGGGAACGTCTCTCCAGAATATAGCCATTGCCTTCTGGTCGTCCGTTAGATTTTGCGAAGCATCATAAACATATTTCACCATGTTATGAAATGAAGTGCCGGGTTCAACAGAATAAGCCGGAGGGGCAGAAGGCTGCGTATTTTCAATGCTTCCTGAAATGATGGTGCGGTTATTACCCCAGTAGGGTGTTGCAGGACTTGCAAATGCGGGCGCAGTAGGCTTCCACAAGCCCGGACCAACCGGTGGATTATAAGGGCTGTTCGCAACTTTGTAGCCATCTGTTTCTGACCAGTTGAACACTGCTGCCGCCACCTGCCTGCCAAAATCAGAAGACGCAGTAATAAGCGCTTGGGGCTGCGTGTTTAAGAAGCTTTGGTTCAATGCAGCTTCCAGTGAATCAATCGCTATTTTATCTGCGCTGTTCGCATTTGGGAACATTGCTTTGTTAATGGCCGCAAGGGCTGCATTTGCATTTGCAGGATAATAGTAATGAACAGAACGGTTGAACACAGGCAGACCGGTTAAGCCGTTCCACCTGCCAGACCATTTAGTGTGCGCGGGCAAACCTGGCGCCATCGATTCCAGGGCTGCTACGCCGGCATACGCAAAATGCCTTGAAAAAGCGTGATTTGCAATACCGGTAGCATTCCGCATCAGCCGGAGCTGAAGCGTCATCCACTTGTCTATAACTTCAGAAGAATAAGATACAGGTTGATGGTTGCCGTTATGGCCAACATCGTGTTTGCTGCAAGAGGTAAACAAAGCAATTGTAGCAACTGCTGATAGAAAGTAACCGGCAATACTGTGCCTGTTCATTCTTGAAAATGAATTTGTCATGTTAAGATGTAATGGTTAATGAATATTTGTTAGGAGGCAAACTTAGTAACGCGGCATACCCTTTCGGATCGTGTTTTTCCAACCGGTTGTAATCTTTTTCCAATCGGGAAGGCGTTAAAAAAATATTTTGCGCCGGGCTTGTTCCATCTGCGGAAATCAACGGTTGAAATGACGGTCCCGGTTTCCCAACGGCTAACGGTCAAATTGCAGCTGTTTGCAGTGAATGTTTTTCAAAAAGGAGTAACTACCTTTAAAACAGGCAATCAAGTAGCAAACACATGATCTTCAGGAGGCTGACCATTCTTTTACCGG
>JBAVMD010000003.1:0-4606 GCA_049689695.1 Chitinophagaceae bacterium
TTTCAGAACAGGCCGCTCTGTATTCTTCTTTTAATTTATTTCGATTCTTAGCCTTTGACAGCATATTAGTGCGTTACCTCATATCCGCCGAAAAATTTATTTTTTTTTGCCCCTTTAGTACAAACACTATTTATTTTTTGTTTTTATCCTGCGAAGGCCGCTCGGTTAGCAGCAAAGAAATTTCGGCTAAAACAAAACCTGACATGAGAACAATTATTGATCTAAGGAACGGTAGAATTGAAACTACCCACGAAACTACCATACGAATAATAACTCCCTTAGTGATCATTTGTATTTTTTATCTGGCTTTATTTTTTCTACTCTATTGTTGTTTATCTACTCTTCCAGGTCTGCCAAACTCAGGTAGGGCATTCCTGTTTGGCTTAATAAAAGCGATGCTTTCTTAGGTCATTATGAACCTAATAATTACTTAGTACGATATAATACCTACCATCCTTATAATATATATATCTCATCCAGAAATGTTGACGATATGTACTAAAGTACATATCTTAGAACTGTCATAGTAAATATCCAAGGAAGCTTACTGCGGTTTTTACCACGATGGACTTCTGTCATTGGCTCTATTTTATTGACCAACAATCCCTAGTCTAGAAAACACCACCCAGCCTTTTCCTAACAAGCCAAACCTTGTCCAGTTTTTGGAAAATATTGTAAGCCATTTCGGTCAATGGCAATGCAATCTTTTTGTTTCTTAATCCGCCTGATTAGTAGTAATGTCCACGCAAAACGGTCATAGCATCCTAAGTGATGATTTAATCCCTCGTTTACACCAGGGAGATGAATCTGCTTTGGAAGTTATTTTCCAGCACTATTACCCACCGCTTTGTTTCTATGCTAGAAAAATTATACGCGACGCTGAAGAAAGTCGTGATATTGTTACAAATGTTTTCACTGTCTTTTGGCAAAAATCCTTCAATTTCCCCGATCATCAGAAGATAAAATCTTTCCTCTACATCTCCGTTCGAAATGCCTGCTATGATTTTTTGGACAAATTAAAAACCAAAGACAAAGCACAAAAAGAAATCCGTCATTATACCGAGGTAACGGAAGAAATAAACCCTGCAGAATTGGAGGAGATACGTAGTAAAGTATGGGAGTCAGTTTACTCCGAGATTCAGGCACTGCCAAATCAAATGAAAACTGTTTTCAAGATGCTGTATTTCGACGGCCTCAAGACAAAAGAAATTAGCGAGAAGATGAATCTCTCCGAACAAACGGTTCGCAATTACAAGATCAATGCTATTGCGCTTTTAAAGAAAAAGATTTTTACAGAAGACTTTTTGCTTACAACGACCCTTGTGGTGGCAGGCCTGCAACTCGCCGGTTTAGCCATCTGCCTTTTAGTTTATTTCCTTGGCTAATCTGCCGTCCATTCCTTTGGAAAAACTTTTTTTAAAAAAAGTTGGTTGTAAAACAGGTTGTTTTTACCCTGCATCCTTTATTAAGTATAGACGTAAGAATTTCTTAACCTGAAATTAATCAACCGGTAACAATGCAAGGGCTTTCAACCCATATCAGCCAATTGATCCTAAAGTCGCTTGAAGACGCTTTATCGCCTTCGGAAAGAATGGAGTTAGATGCCTGGCTAAATGCTTCGTCAGAAAATCAACGTCTTTTTGATGAGATTAATAAGCCGGTTCAGGCAAGAGCGGATCTACGTTTATTGGAGGAAGATGCAAAGACAGGTAAGATGGCGTTTCAAAAGGTGTTAAGTGCCAAGGCAAGCCAACGAGAGGGAAAGGTTCTGCAATTAAAAACATGGTATAGATATATAGCTGCCGCCGTCGTTCTCGTGATGGCGGTTGGTGTTTATTGGTTTTCGCAGTCAAATAGTTCACATGATATAAAGAATAATGATAGTGCTGTTGTAAAGAAATCCGATACTATCACGCCTGGCCGCGATGCAGCTGACCTCCAACTCTCTGATGGTACCATCATTAAGCTCGATAGCGCTGGCAATAACATTCCGATTGAAAAGGGCGATGAGATTGCAAAAGATAGTGGCTCACTCAACTATCAATCAACTAAAAATTTAGCCAGCGCCATTCACACCCTTAAAACCGGCAAAGGCGAGCAGTTTGAAGTTAAGCTTCCCGATGGTTCACAGGTAAAATTAAATGCGCTCACTACACTCTCTTACCCTTCCCGATTTACAGGTCCCACAAGAAACGTCACTCTCTCAACCGGTGAGGCTTTCTTCCAAATAACAAAAGACATCAGCAAACCTTTTATTGTAAAAGTGAAAGGCGTTGACATCCGGGTACTCGGCACTTCCTTTAACGTGAATGCCTATGGTGATGTATCCACGGTCCAAACAACTCTCTTCGAAGGATCAGTAAAGGCACGCAACGATACGTTAGATGTTAAGCTCAAACCAGGCCAGGAGTTTCGCTATGACTCTACAACTAAGAAGTGGAAACTGGTTAAAGTAGATCTGGAAACAGCGGCAGCATGGCGCCACAATCTTTTCAATTTGGAGAACACAGATGTGCCCACCCTTATGCGTGAAATTTCAAGATGGTACGACGTAGAAATCATCTATAGTAACGGGTTTCCAAAACAGCATTTTGAAGGCCACATTCCACGAACAATGGACTTCAGTGATTTACTTGACGTGCTCCGGGATGGGGGCGTCGAAACGAAGCTAGAAGGACGCAAGCTCATTGTGCTTTAATAAAACGGTTAACTGGTTCTAATATGAAAGGTTTTCTTTTTTTAATCTTGTCTTTTTCACTAACCGGGTTGACTGCCTCTGCGCAAAATCCTGTCTCATGGACTTTCTCCTCCAAAAAGCTTTCACATCAGCAGTACGAAATTTCAATTACAGCAAGTATACCAAAGAGCTGGCATGTATACAGTCACAAGCAACCACCGGAAGCCATTGCCGTCCCTACCGCTATTCGCTTTCAGGCCAACCCGCTGGTGCAATTGAAGGGTGCCATCAAAGAAAGCGGAACACTACAGAAAGTAAAAGAAGAAGCACTAGGTATTGAGGCTTGGCAGTACAGTAATAAATTAACCTATGTGCAAATAGTAGAAGTGAAAACCCCTTCGGTGAAAACAAATGTGGGTGGCAGCGTAGTCTTCCAGGCTTGTACCGATGAAAAATGTTTGCCACCAGCCACTGTCACTTTTCAAATTTTATTGGAATAGAAATAGAGCGACGGGATTTAAACATCATTGTTCCTGTAAAAAGCCATCATGAAGTTTAAAGTATAGCCATGACCATTAGACCTTTTTTTCTCATGTGAGTATCGTAGGTTTTGTAGCCAGGGACCGTGTAGAACGGCGCGGTCCTTTTTTTAAACCTTCATCCGCCAACCAATATGTCGTGTCAATGGGAAACCCGGTTTGCTGCTTTACAGCAGGCATTAAAAAGCTGTGAGGTAGAGCACACCGAAGCCAAATCCAGGATTGAATGCTGTTTTTTTGCGAGTTGTAATGCTGGAGAAATGCTTCTTAGGGAAACAGCACAGTCGATGTTTGGTTCAACCGATTTCGAAATCAAGTTCTTTAAAGAGGTAAAACCCAGGTTTTTTTCCGAGGTGGAGTATTACCGGCTCATGTATCATGCAACGCTTTTTGAACCAACGGATGAAGAGGACAAGCAGAGAGAGTTTTGGCAACGGGAGGGAGAACGCTTATCAAAATTCATCAGGGACAATGGAACGTTTTACGATTATGTGAAAACCGGTAGTACACAACAGGATGAAGCATTCTTCACACAGTGCGAGGCAGTGGAACGGAGCATTCCGCTGCCTTGGTACAGGGAGAGAGAAGTACTCAAAAGCTCACATGACCATCTGGTGTCTATTATGCTGGCGCTCGATAGGTATGATGCGTTTGTGCGACAAAAATTGCAAGAGTGTGACTGAATAATTGCAATGCTAAAAGCTGGGTTAGTTAATAAAGAAAGTAACGATTTGCACGGATGCAAAAATGCAGCCAACGCAGCGAATAGAATACCCGATTAACAGTTTAAACCTAGCTTATAACAATGAGAAAATGTCAAAACTGCCCAGCATCCCCCCGCTGGCCCTTCAAATCATTCATACTACTAAAGTTCACTCTTGTTCTTGCCACACTCACCCTCCAGGTAAATGCAAATGAGGGTTACAGCCAGGGCTTAATCAGCCTAAATGAAAACGCGACACCTTTAAATAAAGTATTAAAAAAAGTGCAACGCCTGAGCGGCTACCACTACCTGGCCGATGGAAACCTGCTTGCCAAAGCGTACAAGGTTACCATTCAGCTAAAAGATGTTCCGCTTACTTATGCATTGGATAAGATTTTTGAGCAACAACCATTAACATATAAAATAACTAAAAACGTTATAGTTATACAGGAAAAAGATGAAAAACGGGTAACATCCAATGTGCAATTAAACCCCATTGATGTAAAAGGAATAGTAGCGAACGAAAAAGGTGAGCCTATGGAAGGGGTAACGGTGCTGGTAAAGGGAACTAAGAAAATAACTGTTACAAATATTAATGGTGAATTTTCATTGGCAAAAATCGATGCAGAGGCGGTGCTGGTTTTTTCCAGTGTGAATATGGAGCCGTTTGAATATGGAGTAAGCGGA
>JBAVMD010000004.1:0-15777 GCA_049689695.1 Chitinophagaceae bacterium
AGATTATAGCTGCAGCTTATCTTCAGCGAAACGATTTCTCATCTTCTAACAACTGGACAAAAAACAAAATGGATTTCAGTGTTGCGGGTATACAATATGATGTAAATGGAAATTTGAAGCGAATGGAACAAGAGGGTGTCAGTTTCAGCGGCATCGTGCAAATGGATAGACTGAACTACGAGTACTATGCAAACAGTAATCAATTGAAATGGGTTGCAGAAGATGTGCCCACAGCCGATTATAAACTGCATGATTTTACTGATAAAAATAGCGGAATCGACTATACATATGATAAGAGTGGAAACCTTCAGGAAGATAAGAACAAAGGTATCTCAGATATAAAATACAATACCCTTGGTTTCACAGAGCTGGTGACGTTTGATAATAACAGAGGAACTATCAAATATGTTTATGATGCGCTTGGTAATAAACTGCAGAAGATTGTTACAGATAATACTGTAACCAATAATCCGCCGTTGATAACTGTCACCAGTTATAACACGCAAATTACTTATACAGGAAAGGAACCCATCATTAATTTCGAGGAGGGAAGGGTACGTCTTACCAGAAAAGTAAACACCTTGGTGCCTACCGCATTCGCGTTTGATTATTATGTAAAAGATTATGTAGGAAACGTACGGATGGTGCTTACAGATGATCCCGAGTATTTGAATCCTTACCCCTACGCAAGGATGGAAAATGCTACGGCTGGGAACGAAGACAAGTATTATAACATTACAAATCGCACACCTAAGCCCGCAGCACTAACGGGCAGCCAGGCTTATGATGACCGTTATGGACAGCAGATGAGCAAATTGAGCAGCGCACAGGGAAATAATAAAATAGGCCCATCTATTCTATTGAAGGTTATGGCGGGTGATATAGTGCATGCTGAAACAGATTATTATTACCAGAGCAACGGCACGCAGGTTAACTCCGGTAGCCTCTTGGCCGATCTTGTTACAAACCTGATCTCACACCTAAACGGAGGAAATGCTGGCTTTACAGCCAAGCACGAAGCGGCAACCATCGGCAGCGGTGTGCAGGGAGATAATTTAGTAGGAGCGCTGATTGCAGATCAGAACAATCATTATTCAAATCCTTTAAACAGTAACCGTCCCAGGGCGTTCCTGAATTATATCGTGTTCAACGAGCAATTTCAGGCCATTGCCAAAGGTTTTCTCCAGGTAGAAAATCCTGGTCCCTTGCAAGCGCCGCTCGTAAGAACAGATATCAATATTGATAAGAATGGTTGGATATATGTATTTGCAAATAATGAAAGCCAGCAGGATGTTTATTTTGACAACTTCAGGGTAATACATGCAAGGGGAAACATTCTTGAAGAAACGCATTATTATCCTTTTGGTTTGGCCATGAATGCCATTTCATCCCGAGCACTGGCTATTAACCCGGTAAATAAAATCAAACACAGTGGAAAAGAATTGCAGAATGAGGAATTTTCTGACGGTACAAGCCTTAACCGTTATGATTTTGGTGCAAGAATGTACGACTTGCAAATAGGCAGGTGGATGGCCGTTGATCCGGCAAGTGAAAAAATGAGGCGATGGTCACCATTCAATTATACATTTAATAATCCAACGAGATTTATAGATCCGGATGGTAACGAACCTACCAGCACTAACGTTCGAAAAAATGCAGATGGCACTTATACCGTGGTGGGAGGCAATTTACATGATAAGGACCGAGGTATTTATATAGTTGATGCAAATGGCAAAAGAACCGGCGAGAAAATCGGTGTGTCAGCAACAATGTACTCTTTTTACAATGCTGATGTGCATGACCCTATAGAGCAACAAGGATGGAAGGGCACAATTAATCCAAAATCGATGGAAGGAGTAAAATGGTACAATTCCAAGATTCGAAATTCGACCCCAGATCTTGTTGGCTATATGATGAATGCGTCGGATGGTAAAAAGTATGACTTAAAACGTCTTGATCCAAGCGGTGTTCCTTTAACAAAAACCGATGCAAGATTTAACGATCGAAATTACCACCACAGGGGAATGTATTGGAATAAAGAGGCCGACGGCACTCCAATCTACGGTTCTGCAAGGGATTTCGGTAATACGGGTGCAGGATTTGTTGCCGGTTGGCATAGCTTAGGATGGGAAACTGCAAGAGTGGGTTTCCAGGCTCTGGAATCGGGTTTGAGTGGCGGCCAGGAAGCAGCGCAGAGTATTTTAGCTCAAAGAATTGGCTGGCTCGAAGGTCATCAGTGGTTTCATAATTCTTTTATTGGTGATATGGGGCCGATGGGACAAGTATTTGGACAAGCAACTGAGTACCTCAAGTTTTGGTAATTTTAAAATATGTTTAAGAATAAAAAACTGCTTATAATTTCCATTATTTCCATTGTGATATTGTTAGCAGGCTATCTATATTATAAAAGAAATTTTTATTGTTATGATGGTAGCTGTATTACGGTTTGGAAACCGGCGGGAAAAGTGAGTTACGTGATTGATGGAAAGTATTATGGAATGTTTCCCCCAGGCAATAACTATTTCAAAGGGTATAGTTCAAAAAGCATTATGGTGTGTTGGAACGATAGCAATAGGATAGCTTTTTGCGTACAATCTTTATTAATCGATAGAAAAGGTTTTACAGATGCAAATTTTTATGATCAGAAGACCTTTTTCAGGAAATTCACTGGGCAGGTTTATGAGAATGGCAAGCTAATAACTGATTCGGATCATTCGGTAAAAGATAAAAAATATTCCATTGAATATATCGAGTTGTAGATGAATGATGATCTGGCAGCCTAGTAAGTCAAAATCAACGGCGCAAAAACAATTAATGAGAAGCGTTATCTTGATACAATAAAGTATCCCGATGAACATCTCCATTCGCCCCGCCACCGAAACCGATTTCCCCGCAGTGCTCGATCTCGTAAAAGGTCTGGCCATTTATCAGGGCACGCCGGAAAGAGTATTGAACACCGTTGAACAAATGAAGGCCGAGCAGCAATACTTCCGCTGCCTCGTTGCAGAAAATGAACAAAAGGAAATCATCGGCATCGCCTCTTATTTTTTTGCCTACTACACCTGGGTTGGAAAATCTTTATACCTGGATGATCTGTATGTAAAACAGGAATGCCGCGGACAAAAAGCCGGATCGCGACTGCTGCAGGCCGTCATCGAAATCGCAAAAAAAGAAAATTGTAAACGCGTTCGCTGGCAGGTGTCGGAATGGAACAAGCCGGCGCTTGCGTTTTATGAAAATATCGGCGCAGAAATCGACCGGGAAGCAATCAATTGCGACCTTGATGAAAAACACATCACCAATAAAGCTTCATAAGGAACATAACGAAGGATCAACGAAGGATGAACGAAGGATAAAGCCATCCTGCCTCGCACAACAGAAAGTGTTAAACGGTTAGCAAGCCAAACTCCAACCTCATCCCGATAGTTATCGGGACAACATCCAACTACCAATCCCCAACCTTAAATTTGCCCAAACTTATCAAAGCATCGCTCCGTTACCTAACATACTGTCAAGCCCCATCGAATACCTCAAAGGCGTTGGCCCGCAACGGGCAGACCTCTTCAGGAAAGAACTCAACATCTTTACCTTCCGCGATCTGCTGGAGCATTATCCTTTCCGCCATGTAGACCGCACCAGGGTCAATCTCATCAGCGATATAGCGCCTGACACTGAATACATCCAGATCTCCGGCCGCTTAACCAGCGCAGGTACTATGAGCGAAAGAAGATCGAAGCGCCTCGTTGCAGAGATTCGCGACGCATCCGGCACCATCGAGCTTGTATGGTTCCAGGGCATTAGCTGGATCGAGAAAACACTTAAAGTAGGCGAACCCTATCTCGTATACGGCCGTGTTGGCTTTTACCTGGGCAGCGCACAGATCACTCACCCTGAGATCGAATTGCTGTCTACCCAGCAATCCGGCGGTCGCAACTTTCTGGAACCGGTTTATCCCACCACTGAAAAATTAAAATCTAAAGGGCTCGGTGGAAGGCAGATCGGAAAGCTCACATGGTCGCTCCTGGAAATGCTTAATGAAAGAGAGCTGCCGGAAAATCTGCCCGATCCCATCCTGAAAAAAAATGGTTTCGTTCCCCGCTTCCGGGCATTGCAGCAGATACATTTTCCCGTTTCCTTTGCTGATCACGAGGGTGCCCTCAAACGCCTGAAGTTCGAAGAGCTTTTTATGGCGCAGATAAGATTGGGCCTGTTGCGTGCAGAGCGGCATCGTTTTTCAAAAGGGGTTGTGTTTAGCCAGGTGGGAGAACTGTTCAATACCTTTTATAACAAATACCTCCCGTTTGAGCTTACCGGCGCACAAAAACGGGTGCTCAAAGAAATTCGCAAGGATACCGGCACAGGCCGCCAGATGAACCGACTGCTGCAGGGTGATGTGGGAAGTGGCAAGACCATTGTTGCCTTACTATGCCTGTTGCTGGCTGCCGACAATGGTTACCAGGGCTGCATGATGGCGCCAACAGAAATACTGGCGCAGCAGCATTTTGAAAGCCTTACTGAATTGTTGAAAGACATGCCCGTGCAGGTGCGGCTGCTTACCGGCTCCACCAAAACATCCGAAAGAAAGCGCCTGCTCGAAGACCTGAAGCTGGGCAACACGCATATACTCGTAGGCACTCACGCACTGATAGAAGACCCGGTACAGTTCAACAACCTTGGCCTTGCCATTGTTGATGAGCAACACCGCTTTGGCGTGGCGCAACGGGCAAAACTATGGGCAAAGTCCGTGATACCGCCGCACATGCTGGTAATGACGGCCACGCCCATTCCGCGCACCCTGGCAATGACCGCTTATGGTGACCTCGACTACAGCATTATGGATGAATTGCCGCCCAACCGAACGCCCATTACAACCGTACATCGTATAGAGCATTCGCGTTCGCAGGTAATGGATTTTATTAAAGACGAAATAGCTAAGGGAAGGCAGGCATACATCATCTTTCCGCTGATAGAAGAATCGGAAAAGATGGACTACGAAAACCTCATGAAAGGTTATGAAAATGTGAAAGCTTATTTCCCCGAACCTAAGTACTGGATAAGCATGGTGCATGGGAGGCAGAAGCCCGATGTGAAAGAAAACAACATGCAACGCTTTGTGAAGAACGACACTCAGATCATGGTGGCTACAACAGTGATTGAAGTGGGAGTAAATGTACCCAATGCCACAGTGATGGTAATAGAGAGTGCGGAAAAATTCGGCTTATCACAGTTGCATCAGCTCAGGGGAAGAGTGGGAAGGGGTCGGCACAAAAGTTTTTGCATTCTTTTAACTGCACCCGGGCTAAGTAAAGAGGCAAAGGAACGTTTACAGACCATGTGCGCTACCAGCGACGGGTTTCGCATTGCCGAGAAAGACCTGGAACTGCGTGGGCCTGGGGACATAGAAGGCACCCGGCAGAGTGGAATGCTGAACTTTAAGCTGGCGAGCATAGTGCAGGATAAAGAACTGCTGCAGACTGCGCACGAATGGTCTGACCTGATATTGGAAAAAGATCCGGGGCTCTCATCACCCGAAAATGCATGCCTGAAGAAACATCTTCAGTCATTGCAGGGTAAAACGGCCTGGAGCAAGATCTCGTAGATATAAGAAATCGAACGAACATTCGTTTAATTAAGTAAATTGTAAAAAAGAAATCTTGGGCAGGAAGTACTGTATAATTCTCTTGATCTTACTGGTTGCTACCCTGAAGTTATCCGCACAATCGGGTTACAATAATCTTGAATTCATCGAGAATAAAGGACAATGGGACAGCCGCGTGCGCTTCATGGGCGATCTTAAAAGCGGCGCATTTTTCCTTGAACAAAATGGCTTTACCGTGGTTCTGCACAAATCAGAAGATGTGCAAAAGATGCTTCATCGCCATCACAACGCCTCCAAAAAAGATAAAGGGACCGTAAGCGCCGCACATACGCCTGACGGAGTGCTTGAAGCAAACGACATGGTAGTGCGTTCTCACGCATATAAAATGCGTTTCGAAGGTGCAACGGGCGAACCGCAGATAGTGGCTGATAAACCCTTACCGGTTTACAACAACTACCTTATTGGTAACGACCGCTCCAAATGGGCAAGCAACTGCCTCGTATACCAGGCGGTTGTTTATAAAAATGTTTATCCCAATATTGACGTTCGCTACTATACTGAATCAGGCCAGCTTAAATACGATCTTATTATAAATCCCGGTGGTGATGTTTCCAAGATCGCCATGAAGTATGATGGGGTAGATAAGATGTCTGTAAAGAACGGAGAACTGTTCCTTAAAACCTCCGTTGGCGAAGTAAAGGAACTCTATCCCTACACCTACCAGTTCAACGGCAAGGCAAGGACCAAAGTAGAATGCAGCTACCAGCTCAGCGGCAATACCGTAAGGTTCAAGCTGTCTGGTTACGATAAAAAATCAGTGCTGGTCATCGACCCTACATTGATCTTCTCTTCATTCACCGGCAGTACTGCCAACCAGTTCGGTTTTACCGCAACGCCAGGCCCTGACGGAAGTCTTTTTTCGGGTGGCATCGTGTTCGGGGTTGGTTTTCGTGTAAGCCCGGGAGCTTTTCAAACCAGTTATCACTCAGGTGGCGCGCGGCAGATAGACATGGGCATATTCAAATTCAATCCCACCGGCACAGGCCGCGTATATGCTACTTACGTTGGTGGTAACGATGATGATTTCCCGCACAGTCTTATTTCTGATCCCCAGGGTAATCTTATCATATTAGGAAGAAGCTATTCAAATAATTATCCCGCGCACTTGATTGGCAATGGCGGCGGTGGCGATATTGTTGTTACCAAGCTGAACGCATCCGGTACAGATACCGTAGGTTCCATTCGTATAGGAGGCTCAGGGCTCGATGGCGTGAACATGGAAGACCAGCAGCGCGGAACCGTAGGAGATGTTTCCATCCTTCGCAATTATGGCGATGATTCGCGCAGCGAAGTAACCATTGACAATGCAGGCAATATTTATGTGGCAGCGCAAACACAGTCAGCCAACTTTCCAATAAGAGGCCCTGCTTTTCAGTCAACTTTTGGGGGTGGTACGCAGGATGCGGCCATCATTAAGATCGATCCCAACGTAAAAAATATATTGTTCAGCACCTTCCTGGGAGGCGGCGGCAATGATGGCGCATTCAACATTAAAGTGCGTCCGCAAACCGGCGATATTTATGTTGTAGGCGCTACGTCCAGCAGTAACTTCCCCGGAGATAAATCAGGCACCATAGGCACTACGTTCAATGGTGGCGATTGTGATGGATTTGCAGCCATCATTTCCAATGCCGGCAACAGCCTTATTAAATCAACTTATTTAGGAACGGGGCAGGTAGATGTGGTGTACGCACTTCAGTTCGATAACCTCGGTTTTCCTTACATCATGGGCATTACCAAGGGAGCGTGGCCGGTGCGGAATGTTGCCTACAGCAATCCCAACTCAAAACAATTTATTTCAAAGCTGCAGCCCGATCTTTCCGATTATATTTATTCAACTGTATTCGGAACGGGCGCCGGGTCTCCAAATATCTCACCGGTGGCCTTCCTGGTTGACCGTTGCGAGAATGTATATGCGTCAGGCTGGGGCGGATGGATAGACGTAGGCCCCGATCCTTATGATCTTGCCGGCGTTAACGGAATGCCCATTACCCCGGACGCTATTAAAAGCACCACGGATAATAAAGACTTTTATTTCATCGCCTTAAAGAAAGATGCGGCCGGATTGCTGTACGGATCTTTCTTTGGACAAAACGGTGGCGAGGGCGAGCACGTGGATGGAGGCACCAGCCGGTTCGACAGGCAGGGTGTGATTTACCAGGCCATCTGCGCTAACTGCCTGCCACAGACGAAGCCTCCCACAACTCCTTATCCAACTACTCCGGGCGTTTGGGGACCTTCCAATTTAACCGGTGATGGCTGCGACCTCGGGGCGCTTAAGATCGCATTTAATTTTTCAGGCGTAGCTGCAGGGCCAAAGGCTAATATCAATGCCGTAGGCGATACTGTTGGTTGCGTGCCGCTGACTGTAGATTTTGTAGATACCCTCCAGATAGGCCAGAGCTACGAATGGGATTTTAACGGCGATGGTATTACAGATACCGTTACTGCCAGCGCAGCCGCCAGCTTTACCTACACTTCGGTTGGCGTTTTCCGCGTAAGGCTCATTGCAGTAGATTCAAATACGTGTAACGTTCGCGATACAGGTTATCTCAACATCCGTGTACGTGCAGACCGCGCTTTCCTTGATTTCAGGGCAGATAAGCAGGGCGATTGCCAGTCGCTGGAATACCAGTTCACCAACCTTTCCACGCCTCCCCCAGGCAAGCCATTCTCTAACGGTTCTTTCACCTGGATATTTGGCGATAATACGCCGCCGGTAAAAACGGGCATGCTGCCAGTGAACCATACTTATCCCGGACCAGGAACTTATAAAGTAAAGCTGATACTTACAGATACCAATTATTGTAATGCTCCCGATACGCTCGAGAAAGAATTACGCATTGCACCGGAGGTGAAGGCGGGCATCCAGACGCCGCTTTCCGGCTGCGCGCCGTACGAGGCTGAATTCTTCAATACCTCGCTGGCGGGCCAGCAGTTTTTCTGGGATTTTGGTGATGGCTTTACTTCTACCGAGGTAAATCCAACGCATCTTTTTATTGCAACAGGAGTTTATATAGTTAAGCTCGTTGCTTACGATTCTGCCACCTGTAATAAGGTAGATAGTACAACGGTAACCATTACAGTGAACTCAAAACCGCAGGCAGCATTCACGTTTGCGCCTGTGCCGGCAGAAGAAAATAAACCGACCATTTTCTTCAATAACTCTATTGGCGGTGCAAAGTATGTCTGGCATTTTGGCGATGGTGATTCTACTGTAAAGACAACCATGGACACGGTTATGCACCAGTACAATGCAACCGGTACTTATACCGCCTGCCTGGTAGCCATTAACCAGTTTGGATGTACCGATACCATCTGCGATCCCGTGCAGGCTGTTATAAAACCATTACTGGATGTGCCCAATGCATTTACACCCGGAAGGCCCGGAAGCAGAGGCAAGAACCATATTGTGAAACCCGAAGGCTTTGGAATGGCAAAAGTGATGTTCAGGATATACAACCGCTGGGGACAAAAGCTGTTTGAAACTACAAACCCAAGACAGGGATGGGATGGCTATTTCAAAGGGGCATTGCAGCCGATGGATGTGTACGTTTATACATTGGAGGTAGAGTTTACGGACGGCACCAGGGCAAGCCGCAAAGGAGACATTACGCTTATCAGGTAGCATAAATAAAATTGTATCACGTTTTAGAAGAAGAGCGGAGGACGATAACAATGAGTGTAAGAAAAATAACAGGCACGATAGCATGCTTTTTACTGGCGCTTGCAGCAGGCGCACAGGACCTTCATTTCTCCCAGTGGTTCAATTCACCGCTTACCACTAACCCCGCCAATACGGGATTTATCCCGGATGCAGACTACCGCATCGGGGCCAATTACAGGAACCAGTATTCTACGGTAATGACGGTGCCTTACAAGACCATGAGCATATTTGGCGATGCGCAGATAATGCGTAACAAAATCGACAATGGCTGGCTGGGTGTTGGTGGCGTGATATTGCGCGATGTGGCAGGTTCCGGAAAGCTTACATCTACTAAAGTTTATGGTTCACTGGCTTATCACCAGATGCTTGGATTGAGCAGCCTGATCTCGGCCGGTTTTAATGCAGGTTATGTAAATAAACGCATCAATACCACAGACCTGAAATTCCCTGACCAGTTCGACGGCAAGTTCTTCGACAATACATTGCCTACGGATGTATTCCTCGACAGGCCGAGTGTAAGTTATATGGATGTGCAGGTGGGAATGAACTATGCCTATTTTCCTACAGAAAATATTTATATCAACGGAGGCCTCTCGATACATCATCTTAACAGGCCAAGAGAATCATTCTTCAGCACAGAAGTGCAGGGAGCTGATTCCAGGATATCGCCCCGTTACATTGCATTTGCCAATGCCAGCCTTAAGCTGAATGAAATGGTGATCATCAACCCGATGGCCTATTACACCATGCAGGCGAAATCGTCTGAATTGGTAGGTGGCGCAACGCTTCAATATAATTTATCCGGCGATGGCGAAACGCAATTGATCGGTGGGGCATTCATGCGTCCCGGCGATGCCATTGTGCCCATGATAGGCTTCAGCTGGAAGAATATCCGCCTCACCTTTTCATACGATGCTACCACTTCGAGCCTTAAGAACTACAATGGCGGCAGGGGAGCTTATGAATTCTCCATTATCCAGCACGGGCTTTATCCTGAATTTGTTGGTGACAGGAGGCAATCGCTTTGCCCAACGTTTACTAATTAAGCTGAGAGCTATGAGCTGCGAGCTGCGAGCGGAAGAAGTTTTTCGCTCGAAGCTCGAAGCTCACAGCTTGTGCCTTGCTCCTTGTTCCTTGTGCCTTAGCCCCTGGCCTCGTATCTTTGCCCTAAACCACTCACCACATGGAAACCCTGGAGGTAAAAAAACAACTCGCTGATAAACATATTGCCGCTTTCGCCCGCATAGTTGGTGAACAGAATGTGTTGCGCGATGATGAATCGCTTGACAAGTATGCGCACGATGAAACGGAAGACCTTTACTACCTGCCAGACCTGGTGCTCAAACCCGGAACGCCCGAAGAGATCAGCGCCATCCTTACTATTTGTAATGATCATGGCATACATGTAACCCCGAGAGGGGCGGGCACCGGCCTTAGCGGAGGCGCCTTGCCTTACCTGGGCGGTGTAGTGGTTTCTACTGAAAGGCTTAATAATATTATTTCGATTGATGAGAGGAACCTGCAGGTGATCACGGAGCCCGGCGTTATTACCGAAGTATTGCAGGATGCGGTAAAGGCAAAAGGATTGTTCTATCCACCTGACCCCAGCAGTCGCGGCTCCTGCTTCATCGGCGGGAATATAGCCGAGAACAGCGGTGGTCCTAAAGCGGTGAAGTATGGCGTGGTGAAAGATTATGTGCTGAACCTTGAAATGGTATTGCCTACAGGCGAGATCATCTGGACCGGCGCCAACGTACTGAAGAACGCTACCGGCTATAATCTTACACAATTAATAGTAGGCAGCGAAGGAACACTTGGCATTGTTACGAAAATTGTATTGAAGCTTATACCGCTTCCCAAATACGACCTGCTGATGCTGGTGCCATTTACCTCTGCGGGAAATGCATGCGCCGCGGTAAGCGCCATTTTCAGGGCAGGCTACACGCCCTCTGCGCTGGAGTTCATGGAGCGTGATGCATTGGAATGGGTAATGAAATATGTTGATGCCAGCACGGTAATCATTAACGATGATGTGCAGGCGCATTTGCTGATTGAAGTAGATGGCAATCACCAGGAAGTATTGATGCAGGAAATGGAAGCCATTGCAGAATTGATGTCGCAATACGAATGCGGAGAGATATTATTTGCCGACGATGCGCAGCAGAAAGCGCAATTATGGAAGCTGAGAAGAAGAGTGGGAGAGGCCGTGAAATCACATTCCGTATACAAAGAAGAGGATACTGTTGTGCCACGTGCTGAATTGCCTGTGCTGCTAAGCGGCGTAAAAGCCATCGGCAGAAAATATGGATTTCATTCAGTTTGTTATGGTCACGCGGGCGATGGCAACCTGCATGTAAATATCATCAAGGGCGATCTTACAGATGAGCAATGGAATGGCTCATTGAAAGAAGGCATCCGTGAAATATTCCTGTTGGTAAGAGAACTGGGCGGGACCATCAGCGGTGAACATGGTATAGGATTGGTGCAGAAAGAATACATGAGCATTGTGTTTGATGAAACACAGATGCGCCTCATGCGGGAGATCAAAAATATTTTTGATCCGAATGGGATTTTGAATAAGGGGAAAATATTTGAGTAGAAGTAGGAGCTGTGAGCTACGAGCTTCGAGCTGCGAGCAAAGAAACTTCTTCCGCTCGAAGCTCGAAGCTCATAGCTCGCAGCTTAAACAAACTCCACAAAAAAACCACAAAAATGCTACGTAAACTCACACTATGCCTACTCCTCGCAGCCCTTGCACTTGGTGCGCGTGCGCAGGATGAAGAAGAAGAGGAACCAAAAAAAGGTTTCGATAAAGAAAAGCTGTTCTTCGGCGGAAATTTTGGATTGGGATTTGGAAGCAACCAGACTTCCATCAACATTTCACCGCAAGTAGGTTATCAGTTCAACAGGTATTTTGCAGCAGGCGCCGGCATCAACTTCGTGTATGCAAGCTATAAGTACGACTGGCTTGGCTATAAAGAGAATTATGGCGTGGCCGGATTGAATATTTTCGGGCGTGTTTATCCCATTCGCGTGATACTGGTGCAGCTTCAGCCGGAAATGAATTATGTATGGGGCAAGGTGAAGTATGATGGCGGAGGTGAGGCAAAGATCGATTCCAAGCTTGTTCCCTCATTGCTTGCCGGTGGCGGTGCAGCCATACCGCTGGGACAGAGAGGTGTAATGCTGGTTATGTTGCAGTACGACCTGTTGCAACGCCCTTTGAATCCTTACGGTAAAGATCCTTTCCTCACAGTGGGATTTAATTTTTAAATACTAATTGATCTTATTAAATATTTCAACCGGGTTGCTGCAGAATATCAACCGTTCTTCCAGCGATTCGTACAGAAATCCTTCTTTCTCCAATTGCCTGAGGTGATGGATAAGATGATTATAGAATCCGCCTGAATTGAGAACATAGATCTTTTTGTCGTGTATTTTCAACTGGTTCCAGGTAAGCATTTCGAACAGCTCATCCAACGTTCCGAAACCGCCGGGTAAAACAACTGCCGCATCGCAGAGATCGTACATCATTTTTTTGCGGCTGTGCATATCGGGCATAATGGTAAGCTCAGTAAGATTTTTGTGCTGCGCTTCCCACTCTATCAACACTTTTGGTATTACGCCAATAACCTTTCCCTCATGCTTTAGCACTTCATCGGCCACAACGCCCATAAGGCCGTTGCCGCCTCCGCCAAATACCAGTTTCAGGTCAAGCACTGCTATCAGTTTTCCAAGTTCTGCCGCATGTTTTGCATACAGGGGATTGTTCCCGGCCTTTGAACCACAGAATACCGCTACGGATTGGATCGTCATAAAATACTCCTCTCCAAACAAAGGGAATACAATTTTTTATATCTTCAAAACTTTATTAAGCATTTCACCGTTCACGTTTGACCTTATCTTAGCCTTTCACTGGTCACAAAAAAAATCCGAATGTCTGCAACCATCCTCTTTTCTTTTGTAATTGGTTATTTCGTTCTGTTGCTGATAGTAGCTTATTATACTTCACGCAACTCTAACAACGAATCTTTCTTTATCGGCAACCGCAATTCAAACTGGATGCTGGTAGCCTTCGGAATGATAGGCACTTCGCTTTCTGGTGTAACCTTCGTATCTGTGCCGGGTACGGTAGGCGATTATGCCGGCAGTGCCCAGAAAGCATTCGGGTATTTCCAGGTGGTCATCGGTTATTTCATTGGTTATTTTGTGATCGCATTTATCCTGCTGCCTCTGTATTACCGCATGAACCTTACTTCCATTTACAATTACCTGCAAAAACGGTTTGGTAATGTCTCCTATAAAACGGGCTCGCTCTTTTTCATCATCTCACGTACCGTTGGCGCTACCGCAAGGCTGTACCTGGTGATCTTTGTATTGCAGGAATTCATACTCGGCAGCCTGGGCATTCCTTTCATTGTAACCACGCTGGTAATACTGCTTATGATATTGCTGTATACATTTGAAGGGGGTGTAAAAACCATTGTATATACTGATACGCTGCAAACCAGCTTCATGCTGCTTGGGCTAATTGTCTGCATCGTTTATATTCTCACCAACCTCGATCTTTCACTGGGCTCTGCAATGGATGTAATGCACGACAAAGGCTATTCTAAAATATTCAATACCGATATCAACAGCCGCGGCTTCTTCCTTAAGCAGATCATCGGTGGTATGTTCATCACCATTGCCATGACCGGGCTCGACCAGGAAATGATGCAGAAAAATATCAGTGTAAAGAACCTGAAAGATTCACAGAAGAACATGATCAGCTTCAACTTTGTGATAGTGGTGGTGAATTTTTTGTTCCTGCTGCTGGGCGGACTGCTCTATCTCTATGCTTTGAAAAATGGCGCTGAATACCAGGCACCGGCAGAAGGCGTTTCTGCAAAATGGCAATTGGTCATGAATAACGATAACATCATTGGCGATGCGCTCTTTCCCACACTTGCGCTGCAACACATGCCGCAGGCAATTTCAATCATTTTCATCATCGCATTGATATCTGCGCTATTCCCGAGTGCGGATGGCGCATTGACTGCGCTTACATCTTCTTTCTGCATAGACATACTTGGCATCAAGCGCAGGGAAGACCTGAGCGAGAAGCAACGCAAGCGCATACGCCTCACCGTGCACCTGGGCTTTACGCTGGTATTTATGCTGTGCATACTGGTGTTCAAAAGTATAGGAGACCGGTCGATCATAGACCGGATACTTGATCTTGCGGGATACACCTACGGGCCGCTATTGGGATTGTTTGCATTTGGCATATTTACCAAAAGAGCGTTGCCTAACAGCTACATCGTTACGGCTATCTGCATTATTGCCCCGCTTCTTTGCATCGTTATCAGCCAGAATGCGGCCAAATGGTTTGGCGGTTACCAGATCGGCATCGAATTACTGCTGATCAATGGCATCATCACCTTCCTTGGATTACTGCTCATCAGCAAAAAACCTGCTCCCGTACAAACTAAAATAGCCTGATAAGCGTTTTATAATAGTGCCATCCAGCTGTTGCATGAATATGCACGATAGGATGGCATTGTTGTCTGAATCCTTAACCCAGCCGTATATGCACGATACAATCCGCATCTCGAAACAACGCCTTTGGTCAGAATCAAAAGCACACTCCAGTTGGCAGATCTTTAAAATAATGGCAGAGTTTGTAGACGGGTTTGAATCCCTCGCAAAACTGGGCCCTTGTATCTCTGTCTTCGGCTCTGCAAGAACAGAGCCCGGCCAGCCGTATTATGAGTTGACGGTAGATATTTCGAAGCGGCTTGCAGAAGAAGGTTTCGGTATCATTTCAGGCGGCGGTCCCGGTATCATGGAAGCAGCAAATAAAGGCGCGCAGCTTGCGGGCGGACATTCAGTAGGACTGAATATCGAACTTCCTTTCGAACAGCATTCAAATCCTTATATAGATCGCGACGCCAATCTTCATTTCGATTATTTCTTTGTACGAAAAGTGATGTTCACCAAATACTCGCAGGGCTTTGTAATGATGCCCGGCGGATTTGGAACAATGGATGAATTTTTTGAAGTAGCAACGCTGATACAAACCCGTAAGATGAGCCAGGTGCCATTGATACTGGTAGGCTCAGATTACTGGAGTGGCCTCGTGAACTGGATGAATGAAACCATGTTTCAGCAAAATGGCAACATCTCACCCGGAGACCTTAACCTGCTTCAGATTGCAGACACACCTGATGAAGTAGCAAAGCATATCCTCAATTTCTACAGCAAGCATTCACTGCAACCCAATTACTGATATCAATTAATTTTTGAGATAAGGAAGCACGGATTTATCATTAGATCAATGAAGTGCTGAGTTCTTAGGATGAAAGGATTTCACAGATTTTTGCCTTCGGCAAACCCTAAAACATCCGTGTAATCCTTTAATCCTGCGCTCTCACACCTAATGTTCTAAAAAATAAATCCGTGCTTATTC
>JBAVMD010000005.1:0-4704 GCA_049689695.1 Chitinophagaceae bacterium
TGATTATACGCTGGAACGATATAAGGAAAGCGTGGAAGAAAAACAGGAAATGGAACAGCTTTCCACTTTTCATGAGCTTGACAGCCTGAAGAACCAGGTGAACCCGCATTTTCTTTTTAATTGCTTCAACACGCTTTCATCGCTTATTGCAGAAGATAAAAAGAAAGCCGAGAAATTTTTAAATGAGCTCAGCAAGGTATACCGTTACCTGTTGCGCAATAACGAAGATGGATTGAGCACCGTGCAGAACGAGATCAACTTCATCCGATCTTATTATCAACTGCTGCAAACCCGCCATGGCGATGCGGTACAGGTGAACATCGAAATAGAAAAGCGCTACGATCCATACCTGCTGCCTTCTCTGAGCCTTCAGTTGCTGGTTGAAAACGTAGTGAAGCACAATGTGCTTTCGAAGAACAGGCCGCTGGTGATAGACATATTTACCACAGCAGGCAATAAGCTGGTGGTGAACAATAACCTGCAGCGCCGCGCGGTAAATGCGCCAAGCAACAGGGTTGGGTTGAATAATATCAAAACCAAATATCACCTGCTGAAGCAGGACGGCTTCCAGGTGATCGATGATGAAAAGAATTTCACAGTAGTGCTTCCGCTGATCTGGAATAATGCTGCAGAAAAGAAAGCGAGCTTGATGGATAAGCAAGCGATTATTGAATAAGTTTAAGGTTTAAGGTTTGAGGTTTAAGGTTTAATGTTCTTCGCGCCTGGGAGAACCTTAAACCTTAAACTTCAAACCTTGAACCTCGACTTAAAAAAACAAACACATGAAAATTTTAATCGTTGAAGACGAAGAACTGGCGGTAAAAAAACTGCAGAAAACTTTAGCGAGCGTAGACGATACCGCAGATGTTGTAGGCATTACAGACAGTATTAAAAGCACTGTGGAATGGTTGATGGATAACCCCCAGCCCGACCTTATACTTATGGACATTGAGCTGGCAGATGGCCAGAGCTTTGAGATATTCAATCTTACAGAGGTAAAAAGCCCGGTGATCTTTACTACATCTTATGATGAGTATGCGCTTAAGGCTTTCAAGGTAAACAGTGTGGATTACCTGCTGAAGCCTATTCAGAAAGATGAGCTGCAGGCGGCGGTAAGCAAATTCCATAAATTGAAGGTGACTGCTAAAACTGATATCAATATAGACAGTCTTGTGAAAGAGCTGCAACAGAAACTGCAGCCCAGGCAATACCGCAAGCGTTTCCTGGTAAAGCACGGCCAAAAGCTGGTTTCGGTAGAGATAGATGAGATCACTTATTTCTACAGCGATGGCCGCATCAATTTTTTCAAAACAGCCGATAACAGGAAGTTTGTTGTTGACTACACTATGGACGAGCTGGAAGAAATGCTCGATCCGGACCGCTACTTCCGCATCAGCCGTTCATTCTATGTATCAGTGAACAGCATTGATAAGATCGATGATTATTTCGGCAACCGCCTCATACTTGGCTTAAAGCCCGCAGTAGATAAGGAAGCGCTGGTGAGCAGGGAGAAGGTGAGTGATTTTAAGAAGTGGATGGGGAAATAAAGTTTAAGGTTTATGGTTTAAAGTTTCAAGTTCTTATTTCATGAGTTGTTAATTAATAGCATGTTGCCTGACTAAAAGAACCTTAAACCTTAAACTTTAAACCATAAACTTAAACTGGCATACACAGTTCAAACACAGAATTCTCCTTATGCGTTTGTAATTCTGATTTGGCTTTGAGGAATGCGATCCTTTTCATAATGTCTTCTCTTTCCAGCAGGTGCCGGAATTCCTGCAGATCGCAGCAGGAGTTTTTAAATTCTATAGTGTAAATCAGGTTTGATTTTTCAATTCCCACATGGATCTTGCAATCGCTGGCGCATGCTTTCAACAGGCCATGAATGGTTTCCTTGAACAGCATGAAAGCTTCATGGCGGAATTGCATGCCCAGTTTAAGTGCGTTGACTCTTTCATCTATCACCATTTCAATGTCTACACTGTGGCGGTTGTTCAATGTATCGATGTATTCTTTCATCCGCAAAACCGTTTTGTCCATGCTGTCGTTGCCGGGGTCGATGCTCCACAGCATGTCGTCCATGGCTAAGATCATTTTGTGGCTCCTGGTATGTATCTGCTCAATGAATTCTTTTGATTTTTCCGGTTCCTTATCCGCCTTGAGCTTGGCCATTTCACTCAGGATGTTGATGTTATTGAGCGCTGTGTTGATATCCTGGTGGAGGTTGCCTGCAATATTGCTTCTCATCTTCTGCACTTCTTCCTTCCGGTTCATTCTTTCCCTGTCCAGGGCAAACAAAATAATGGCAACTGCCAGCAGCAGCAGGCTGTAGAACCACCATGTTTCCCAGAAAGGCGCGCTAACGCTGATCTTAAATTGTGTAGTGTTTTTGCTGAATACACCATCGAAATTTTGAGCTTTAACCTTAAATGTATAATCTCCCGGCGCCAGGTAGGGATAGCTGGCGCGTTGAATGGCATCGGCTTTCACCCAATCCTTGTCCACGCCTTCCAGCATATAATAGTAAGTAAGCTTGTTCTTGGGCAGGTTGGTAAGCGCCGCAAAATCTATCAATACTGAATTGTTATCATATTCAAGGTTGATGCGTTTCAATTGCAACAGTGAATCAAGCGGCAGAGATTTATTGGATAAGCGAAATTCACTAATGGCTACATCCGGCGGAATTTTGCTTCCCGAAATATTATTGGGATTAAAAACAATGAAATCTTTATTTGTTCCAAATACAAACCTGCCGTCTTTCAAACGGTATGAAGCTGTGAGGCTGAAATGATCGTTCGTCATTCCGTCTTCCCGGTCATAATAAGTAAATGTTTTCTTGAAAATATCCAGCCTGCATAATCCGTTCAGCAATCCCATCCAAACAAAACCTGCATCGTCTTTCATAATGCTTACCACGTATGAAGAAGGGAGGCCGTCCCTGGTTGTCATGTACGACATAGTGTTTCTCTTCGTATTATAAATGCACAGGCCATTGCTTCCTATCAGCAGCAGGCTATCGTTATACCTGAGCAGGGGGCCGGCGCCGTTTATAGGCAATTTTGGCAGAGTTGAGTCGCCTAAGCGAAGCAATATTTTTCCGGTGCTGGGATTGATCTTGTATAAGCCTTCTGAAAGGGTAGCTATCCATAAAGAACCGTCAGTATCGATCATCAGGTCTTCAACAAGACAATTGGCTATGGAATCATAACGTGAAAAGCCGTCTGTAAAATTCTTGCTTGCTTTTGAAGCCGTCCATTTAAAAACCGCTTTGTGTTGCGTGCCGATCCACATGTTGCCATCCCTGTCTTCTACCATTCTTCTCACCGTATTGCGCTCAAGTACTTTATGTTGTGTGGCCTTTCTTGTTTTTTCATCATACAACATGATGTTGCCGCCTTCTGTTTGCAATCCCATCCACACCATGCCATCCTTTCTGCGGAACATGCTCCAGGCTGTAACAAAATTCGTTTCATCAATGCCGATCATATTAAGCGGCTTGTTATTAAGGTTACTGTCATACCGAGCCACTCCTTCGCCCCAGGCGCTGGCCAGCAGATCGCCATTGGGCAATTGCAGAAACGAAAGCACGCCGTTCAGTCCCGGCTCACCGGTGCCGGGATTATAATGTGGAATGGTATGAAATAACTGGGCTGAAGGGTTGAACTTATATAAGCCATCATTGCGCGTACACAGCCAGATATTTTGTTCCGAATCGATAAACCCCTGCAGTACATGATAAAATTCATCTGTCATGTGACCGAAGGGAGATATCTGTACCGGATAAAACTCTTTAGTGGTCTCAGAAAATTCCGCAAGCATGGGTGTGCCCAGTACGAGCAGCTTTCCATCTTTCGGTTCCAGGAAATGTGTTGGCTCAGCGTATCCTTTCATAACAGCAGCCATATTCACTTTTGTGACCACGGGCTGCTGTGTTTGCAGGTCGTAACAGAAAAAAGAAGGCGGTTCTCCGAGAACCCAGGTCTGGAACCAAAAGCGGTTCCTTTTGTCTACATACGGCAGGAAGGTCTGCCTTTTATTCCCGTATTCTGTGATCACGGGCTCATTGCCGTCATTATGATTCCGGTAGCTAAGTTGCTGCGTGCGGGGATTATACACTGCTATTCCTGAATCTGATGTCATCCAATATTTATTGGTGCGGGGATCTTCATAAACATACCCGAGTCGCCAGCCCGGCGGCACCTTGATTATATTATCGGCCGAAGAAAAAGTATTGGTGCTTTCGTTATAAGTAACTGTTTCAAGTCCGGGATAGATCACCATCAGGTTGCCCTTGCTGTCTTCATAAAAATGTTTGAAGGCTGTTTTTACCCGCTGATTTTGCACTTTTACGTAAGCTTCCCTGAACTGGAATTTTTTGGTATCGAACTTTCCCACCATTCCATTGCTTAAGATCATCCAGAGATTTTGCTTTTTGTCTATATAGATCTGCCAGATCTCATTATCAGGAATAGAGTAGGGATTTGTGGCATCGTAGCGGAAAGAAATAAACCGGTGCCCGTCAAACCTTTGAAGCCCGTTGATGGTGCCCAGCCACAAATAACCTTCTTTGTCCTGCGCTATGCTTTGCACGCGGTTCGATAGCAGTCCATCTCTTGTAGTATAGTGTAAGAATGAATATTGCCTCGTTTGCTGGGCGTAGACTGTTCCTGCTGCAAAAATAAAAAGCAGGCAGATGGTGGTAAT
>JBAVMD010000006.1:0-4417 GCA_049689695.1 Chitinophagaceae bacterium
GGATATGAGTATAAGCAGTAAAAAAAAGCATAAATAACGCATAGCAAATAGTTTAGAGTTTGGGAGTAATCAGTTAAGTAACTCCGGACGTTGAAATTGTAACCACTAGTTCGGAAATTTTTTAGAATCAAATGGCTGTATTTTACGCGCCTTCTGAAATAAGAGTTGCCGGGGTATGCTCCCAAATCCTTAAAAATGAGGAGAAGAACCGGTTCAATCCTTTGTAGATTTGGTTAGCCAAAACCCAGATGCATGTATCGCATTAATCCCAAACCATTTTTATGGCTGCTGTTGTTGTGTTGCTATTTCGGCAACGCACAGAACCAAGAGCTGGATAGCTTATCGGCCTCATTAAAGCATGCAAAGGAAGATACAGCAGCTGTAAGCCTGCTGAAGCGGATGGTTTTTATATGGACCGATATCAATGCAGATTCTGCAAAAGTTTATATTGAAAGACTTCGCTTACTCGGTAACAAAATCGATCATGCAGGGGCAATTATCTATGCTGATGTAAAACTGGCCGAGCTGCACAATATGAACGGTGATTATTCTGAAGCAATGAGGCTGAACGAAACCAACCTTCAATACGCTGAGGCAAAAGGAACACCCTACCAGCAGGCAGATGTTTACAAGACTATTGCCATGAGCTATTCCATGCAACTGCGCAACGATTCTGCCTTCAATTATTTTCTGAAAGCGCTGCAGGTGTATGAACGTGAGCGCGACAGTTTGAGCATGGCAAAAGTAATGGTGAACATAGCCGTGGTGCAATCAGATATGGGAGATGGAAAAAAGGCAATTGCTTATTGCGAACAGGCAAGGGATATTTTCCGGCGAAAAGATATTTCGTCTTACCTGGTAACCCTTACCAATCTTGCTTTGTACCAGGCTTATGAAAAGCAATACAAAGCAGCAGAGCAGAATTATACCGAAGCTTTACAGATAGCAAAGAGCAGGAACAATTATAATTCGCTTGCACATATTTATTCAGGTCTTACAGATGTTGCTTACTGGCAAAGAAACTATGCACAGATGCTGCCGTATGCGCGTTCGTTCGAAGAGGTGGGAAAGCAAATGCAAAACGATTACGTACTGTTGCGCGCCGGCCTTTCCATGGGCAAAGCATTATTTTATAATAACAGGTTTGATGAAGCCGAGCAATATTTTACTAATGGGTTGCGGCAGAGTAAGCAACTGGAAGATAATAAACTACTGGGCGACATATATGGCATGTACTCTTATTTGTTACTGCTGAAAAAAAATGATGTAACTGCATTTGATGTATACAGGAGAAAAATAGATTCGTTATATGCATTGGAAAATACGCAACTGATCACCCGTACTACCAAGGAACTGGAAGCGAGGTTTGAAACAGGAAAAAAGAATGATCAGTTGAAACTGCAGGCGGCCGACCTGCGGCAAAAGAAATTATGGAATTATTCGCTCGGAGGTACCATTGCAGCTCTATTTATTATTGGCTTTGTTTCTTTTAAGGGTTATCGCAACAGGCAGAAGGTGATGGTGCAGGAAAAGGCCTTGCAGCAGCAAAGGATATTGCAGTTGGAAAAAGACAGGCAGTTAGCTGCTACGCAGGCAGTATTGCAGGGGCAGGATGAAGAGCGCAGCCGGCTTGCGAAAGATTTGCACGACAGCCTGGGCGGTATGCTGAGCGGAGTAAAATTTTCATTTAGCAATATGAAAGAAAATATGATCATGACGCCGGATAATCAACAGGCCTTTGCGCGAAATATGGACATGCTGGACGGCATTGTGCATGAATTGCGCAGGGTGGCGCACAATATGATGCCTGAGTCGCTTATCAAATTCGGGCTGGATGCTGCACTGCGCGATATGTGCAATTATGTGCAGCAGAGTGGCGCGCTCAAGGTAAGCTACCAGAGTCTTGGCTTGAGCGGGCTTTCCGTTGATGTGAATGTCGCGATCCATATTTATCGTATTGTGCAGGAACTGCTGAACAATGTGATGAAGCATGCAAAGGCAACCGAGGCGTTGGTGCAGCTTGGCTACAGCGATGGTCAGTTTCTGATCACTGTTGAAGACAACGGCCATGGCTTCGATGCAGGTTCACGCAATGGCGCATCTGCCGGCGGCATGGGCTGGACCAATACCCAAAACCGCGTGGATGCTTTGAAAGGCAGCATGGACGTGCAATCATCTCCGCAGAAAGGAACTTCTGTTTTTATTGAATTTAAACTTGCATCATGATCGGACTGTTTATTGTTGACGACCATTATATGGTGATAGAAGGCGTTCATACCATGATGAAGCAGGAAAAGAATATTGAATGGATGGGCCATGCCACCAATGCAGATTCATGCCTGTATTTTTTGCAGAACCATAGCCCGGACGTAATTCTGATGGACATCAGCATGCCCGGCAAAACCGGCATTGAGCTTTGCCGCGAAGTTCACCAGAAGTATCCCGGCATTGCTATTGTTGCATTGAGCACTTTTAACCAGGGCAGCTACATTACAAAAATGATGGAGCATGGAGCGCTTGGATATGTTTTAAAAAATGCTTCGCGTGAAGAATTGATGCAGGCCATTGAAGCTACTGCAAAAGGAAAACAATTCCTAAGCTTTGAAGTTGCGGCCATGATTCGTCAGCAGGAACAGCAGGAGATCATTCTCACAAGGCGGGAGAAAGAAGTTCTGGAGTTGATCAGCAGCGGCCTGACCAATGGCGAGATCGCAGAGAAATTATTCATCAGTATAACTACCGTTATTTCTCACAGGAAAAATATACTGGAAAAGTTTGGCGTGAATAATACGGCGGGATTGGTGAAACGGGCTGTGGAAGGCGGATATGTCTGATATAATTATTTACCTGAATCAAGGAATTGCGCTACTTCACGTTTCCATTTTTCAGGTTCATTTTTACAAAGCGATTGATGTGCTGATTCTTCATACACAACCAGCTTCTTTTTAGCTGAAGGCATTGCAGCGTAAATGCAATTGATCTCTTCCATGGATACACGCGCATCTTTTGCGCCGCATTGCAGCAACACAGGACAATTGATCTTTGTTGCGTAATTGCATGGGTTGTGATCGAAAGCCCAAAAGCCCTGCTCGGCCCCACCCCAGAAAGTAAGCAGCGATGATATCGGCTGCGAAGGCAATCCCATGGTACGCACCCTGCCTTTTACAGTGCCGAGCAATGAACCGAAAGGCAACTCGAGAATAACTCCTGAAGGTTGAATGTTGTATTCACTGACAGCCCGTGTTATAGTAGCGGCGCCGAGTGATATGCCCCAGATAAAAACGTTTTTTTCGCGGGCGCTGATGTAATCATAAGCAAGCTTCACATCTTCGGCTTCATTGTAACCGATGGTGCAGGTATTGCCATCGCTGCCGCCATGCGCGCGAAAATCCATGAGCAAAGTGTTGTAACCTATCGAATAAAAATACATGGCTTCCTGAAGCACTTTGGATTTAGAACTGCCGTGCCCGTGAAAAAGGATGACAGTTCCTTTTGACGAATCTTTTTTGCAAAGCCATCCTTCCAGCTTTAGGCTATCATGTGTATAGAGTTGAATGGTTTCGTAAGGAACTTCAGGCAATACATCATTGATGGATTTGGGAGATTTTACGCCGAAGCAAATGGCAGATAATTTCTGGCCCATGCTCATCTCTTCAGGCTTTAGCCGCTGCAGGCCAGGATCGTCATAAAAATGCGTGAACTTATACGCATGAAATGCGCTCATTAAATTGAGCAATACAAACAGTACCAGCAAGCTCCATAATAATCTGCGAAGGAATTTCATGCCATTGCAAAATACAAATACAAACGGGATAAATCCTATCCTTCTGCATCCCCAAATAATGAATAATTAGTAATCAATAATCAATCACCTTTGCAGATAAATGAATTAAATATGTCTGAGCTTGTTAAAGAATTCAACGATTACCGCGCAAAGATGAACGAAGTGATCCTGGGCAAGAATAACCTGGTGATGAAACGCCTCTGGAACCTGGATACCAATACTTATGAAGATGGCGCGCTTGATAAAAAGACCAAGGAAATGCTGGGACTGGTTGCCAGCATGGTGCTTCGCTGCGATGATTGCATCAAATACCACCTGGGAAAATGCCATGAGCTGGGCATTACCACTGACCAGGTGTATGAAATATTCGCCGTAGCCAATATTGTAGGCGGCACTATTGTGATACCGCATACAAGGCGTGCAGCGGAGTATTGGGAAGAATTAGCAGCGGATTAGCTGATGTGATGATTGGCTGATAAGCTGATGAAGAAGAACGCCAGTAAACTAATAAACCAGTAAACCAATAAACTTCTCTTCATCAGCTTATCAGCTAATTAACTTATCAGCTAATCATTCCCCACCGCGATTTCCCTTAAATTTGCGTATAGTCTTAACTCATGAGCACTACTACCA
>JBAVMD010000007.1:0-8329 GCA_049689695.1 Chitinophagaceae bacterium
GTCACAGACAAAGCCTGTAAAAAGCCCCCATCCGTATCCTGTTTTATTAAATGTGTATCCAAATAAACCGATCGCATCGTAACCAAAGAAAATGCCCGTAACAAACAAGGCGGTTATAGGAAAGTAAATGATAGCAGATATAAAAAGACGCTTCACAAGCTTATCTTCCTGCTGCATTTTACTGCGGATAAAATTAGCGATGGTAATATGCGTGGCAGAAAGCACGAATGTAATGACGGCTGTGATCAATGTTCCAAAAACCAGTATGCGCCAATCGTTTAAATACCTGTCGCCATACAGCATAAAGCAGGTGCCGATTGCAAATGCTGGCAGCAACAAGTAAAATAACCACCTGAACTTTACTAATTCTTCGGTTTCACCGGCCATAAAATGCTTTTATTTACCCATCCAGTTTTTAAATTCAGCAACTTTTTCACGGCTTACTACTACATCTTTTTCTGATGAAGGTTCCAGCGCTAAAATCAATCTTTGCCCAAAGTAGTCATCAATCTTTGCCACGCTGCTGATAGAAATATAAAATGATCGGTTGACACGGAAGAATTCACCGGGCTCCAGCATTGCTTCCACTTCTTCAAGGGTGTAATCCACTATGAATTTTTTGTTATCCCTGGTCTTGAAAAAATTAAGCCGCCCCTCCGTATAAAAATAGGATATGTCCTGTATTTCCACGCTCATTGATCTTGTGCCTTGCTTTACCAGGAAGCGCTTTCTATATTCTTTCGGCTGAAGCTTTTGCTGAAGTTCTTTCACCAGCCGGTCTACCATAACATTAGCGTCACTTTTGTAATGGGTTTTCAACTGCTCATATTTTTTCAGGGCGGCCTGCAGGTCTTCTTTTTCAACAGGCTTTAATAAATAATCAACGCTGTTTACCTTGAAAGCTTTTATAGCATACTCGTCGTACGACGTAGTAAATATGACTGCGCTGTTTACCACCACCTGGTCAAATATGTCAAAGCTTTGTCCATCGCTCAGTTCTATATCCATCAATAACAGATCGGGAGCAGGATGAGTATTGAGCCACTCAACAGACGATTCTATGCTGTCTATATCGGCAAGGATGGTGGCAGAAGGCATTACTTCTTCGATCAATGCCTTGAGGCGCTTCACCGCCAGTTCTTCATCTTCAATAATTAGAATATTCATACCGGCTATTTTACATCATTACTCCATATTCTGCAAGAGTTTTTACGAAATACTCAACTGCCTCTGGAGGTGGCGGCCCTTGCTGCACTGGCATTGCCTGCATAGAAGGCGCGGGCCAGCTGTTATCCCAGAACCATTGGTCAAGACCGGCAGGGCTCATCCACATCAGCACTTCAGCCTTGGCACTCAACACCTCAAAGGCATGCGGAACGTTCATAGGAAGAAAGATGCATTCGCCGGCATGGGCGGTCAGCACTTCATTTCCTACTGTAAATTTCATTGATCCGTTGAGGATGTAATAAAATTCATCTTCACGTGTATGCGTATGGGCTGGCGGCTCATTGCCGGGCATTACTTCAATTTTTACCAGCGAAAAGCTGTTGCGGGTTTGCTGTCCGCGAACGAGGTAATTAAATACGGCACCGGGAACTGCCCTTGTATTTTCCGGCGAAGGCTTGCTGATGAATGCAATTGTGCTCATGGCTGTAATTTTTTTATGAAGATGCACCCGCACAGCGCCGGCACAAAGGAGGGAATGCGCGAATTGATTAAATTCCGGGGGCAATCAGCTAAACGGTCCGAGAGGTGCTATTTCTCAGGTGTGGTTTTTAAATCGCAGTATTTACAGACATTCCGCCGGGCAGGGTCCTAAATAAAAAAGCTGTCAGTGTTAGTGACAGCCTTTATCGTTTGTTATTGCTCTTTAGTCTTTGAGCTTTTCCTTCAGAACATTTCCTTGATTGTCTATAAGAAGTTTTACTTTGTCATCATCCGTCTTTTTCAATTTGATCTCGTATGCCATGCGGTCTTTCCACATTTCCTGGTGAACTTTCTGAATAGTGTATCCGCTGTATTTAGCATTGATAGTAGATTGAACAGCAGCCGGAAGCTTTGCATAATCACTAATCATGTAAGTGCTTCCTACCCATTTGCCATCTGAATCGTACCAGGCATAATAGCGCTGGCCTTCCATATCAAAGCTAACCGCATGGTCGTTTGCGTCGAGCGCAGTCCATTCGTTTAATTCCCAATCAATCGGTAAAACTGCTACATCATAAGCTGCCCACGTAGCATTTGTAGCAGTTGGGTATTGAGCTACAAAAACGGTTTGCAAATTGCTGGGTGCGCTATATGCCGGATTGCTGGATGTAGAAGAAATAGTGGAAGTGTCGCGAGGCGTACTACAAGCGGCTAAAATGACTGCGGCAGCCGCTGTTATACTTAATAACCTGTTTTTCATAATGTATGTGTTTAGTTAACTAATAGGTTGCATGAGAGAGGGCTCAAATACATTGCCAGATTACTAATAAAAAAATGAGAAGCGAACCCATGTACCGATGGAAGAATAGGTAATACTGCTCTATGGCCTTTTATTTGATCATCAATATAAATGCCTGATAAACCAATCTTAACTCCAGAGGAACGTCGCGCAAAACGGGCAGAACGCCGGGAAAAGCAACGCGTAGCAAATATTGTCCGCGCAGAAAAAATGCATGCGGCAAGATTGGAGTTTGAAAAAAATGAAAAGAGCGATAAAAATACACCTCATCAACCTCCGCAATACAATATTGGTTGTTCAGGCTGGTACTATTGGCACTGGCACGATATCTTTTATCCAAAGGACCTTGCGCGTGCTGACTGGTTTTCTCATTATGCAGCTAATTTTAAAACAGTTGAATTAAATGCGCCTTTTTACTCATGGCCAACAGTTGCAACAGTAAAAACATGGATCAGGCAAGCCGGCCGTAAGCAATTTGTATACACGGTAAAAGTTTCTGAACTTATTACGCACGTCAAGCGATTCACAAAGACTAAGCAACTCATCAAAGACTTCGGTCTCATCGCTGATTTGCTTGGTAAGAAAATGGGTTGTTTTTTATACCAGCTGCCACCCAGCTATTATTATACTCCGGCACGATTAAAAGATATCCTGGAACAATTAGATCACCGTAGAAGAAATGTTGTTGAGTTCAGACACAAAAGTTGGTGGAACGAAGATGTATACAAGGCCTTCCGAAAGAAGAAAACGATTTTCTGCTCCTGCAGCGGACCGCGTCTGCCAGATGAACTTATTGAAACTGCTGATGAAGTTTATATCCGCTTTCATGGGACGAAGCAGTGGTACCGGCATAATTATACTAAAGAAGAACTTGAGGTATGGGTTCAACGTGTTCGGGCAAGCAAGGCTAAACGTGTGTGGGCGTATTTTAATAATGATAGGGAGGGGTATGCGATAAAAAATGCGAAGGAGTTTTTGAGGTTGTTGAAGAAGAGTGATTTATAAGAATGACAATTTTTCAATGACTTGACCACTTGTTAATGAAGAAGGGCAATACCAGAAAAATACCACCTTTTTAAGGGCTTATGAGCCAAATAATTCGCTTATTCGGCTCATTATTTGCCTATATTTGAGCCGAATAAATGACATAATCGGCTCATGGAAGCTTATAACTGGCAACAAAAAAGCTGGCCACTGTTTAAATATTCCCTACGAGATGTGGAAGATGACCTGTTCATCTTTGCCGAAAAGGTAGGGAAAGTGACTGGCGTTTTAAACGCTCTGCCAGAAGATACAAAGATGGAAGCCATTATTGATGTCATGGTGTCTGAGGCCGTAAAGACTTCCGAAATCGAAGGCGAATATCTAAGCCGCAAAGACGTCATGTCATCCATTAAAAACAACCTTGGATTAAATCAGCACCCTGAAAAAGTGCAAGACAGACTGGCTGAAGGTATAGGGGAGTTGATGATTGATGTACGGAATGCTTACGCAGAAAAACTTACGCAGGATAAATTATTTGCCTGGCATCGTATGCTTTTGCGGGAAAGCAAAAGCGTCAAGGTCGGGGCCTGGCGTGACCATGAAGAGCCGATGCAAGTCATCTCTGGGGTCATGGGCAAACAAAAAATCCATTTTGAAGCTCCGCCTTCCAATCGGGTACCGGCAGAAATGGAAAAATTTCTTGAATGGTTTAATGACACCGGACCTGGTGGTGCCAAGGAGATCAAGAAAGCTCCGGTGAGAGCAGCAATAGCGCATCTATACTTCGAATCCATACATCCCTTTGAAGATGGAAATGGGCGCATAGGTCGTGCCATAGCAGAAAAAGCATTGTCCCAGGGAATAGGACGACCAGTTCTTATGAGCCTGTCCAAAACCATAGAAGCAACCAAGAACAATTATTACAACGCCCTTGAGAAAGCACAGCGCTCAACTGAAATTACCAATTGGATCAACTACTTTGTAAAAACAATCGTAGATGCCCAGGACGAAGCAGAAGAACAAATAGATTTCACGCTTAAAAAGGCAAAATTTTTTGACCGCTTCAAAGATAAATTGAGTGAACGGCAATTAAAGGTCATCAGGCGCATGCTGGATGAAGGACCCGAAGGCTTTGAAGGGGGCATGAATGCCAGCAAATACGAATCAATTACCAAAGTTTCCAAGGCAACAGCAACAAGAGATCTTCAGGAGCTCCTTGAAATCGGAGCTTTTATACTTTTCGGGTCAGGAGGAGGGCGGAGTACGAAATATCAGGTCGGCTTAATGTAGGAGCAGAGGAAATCATTATTTTGGCTGATGAAAAGTTCTAAATGGAATTCGTGTAGTCTCCCACTTGCCTCGACCGTTATTAGTTGGCACATGATGCTTTATTTGATCAAATGTAACCTCAATGAGATATGGCTTTCCTTTCAAACACCACAAGTGAAAGTTATAGCTTTTCGCGGTTTCAGCGGTTTCCCATTCGTTTCTGGACAAGGTAAAATATGCTTCTTTAATAGATAACACGGTTCCCTTAACCTCGATCATTCTTGGCGTAGGATCATCCTTCGCCACTTTGGAAAGAATATCATATCCATAAAAATTGGACTCTAAACTTCGCCAATCTGGAGGAGTTCCAATACGCTTTTCTTCAAATTCAAATGTCAATTTTTCCGCTCGTCTACCAGTAACTAACCCAATTGCCGATTTGTTACTTCTTGTGGCAATTCCTAGTAGATCCCACCATTCGATAATAGTGTCATCCCATTTACCAAGCAAACCGGCCTCTTTAAAACACTGTTCGACTTCAGTCGGAAAAAATCTTGAAGCCTCTTCGCGACCATTAGGTATTCTAGCTGCCCAGGTTGGTTGCTCTATAAATATTAAATCATGAATCTGTGCTCTTAATGATTTTTCTGCATTCTCCTTTAATATCATCTTTCCTTTCTCTGTAATTCGGCAAATACCGTCAGGATGAATATCGATCCAATTGCATTTCGTTGTAACTTCCAAAATATCCGATGGTTTAGCAAGGGAAAATCTTTGAAATGTAGTCTCAAATTCCCTTGCAGCAAGAGGATTGTTTGACACATATGCTGTAAATTCTTGTGCAGAATATAAAATTCCTACAGAAAAACTCATAGATTTTTAGCCTCGGTTTTTACATGATCTAAAAAACTCTTTGCGTCTTCAAAATCAAATGCTAAATCGTCATCAGGATCATAGGGAATTGGATCAATATTGAGATCAGGATCCTCTAACACATCACTCATCAAATTTACTTTCATTTTAAGCCGACTCGCGACAGATTCGTCAACTGTATCTGGACTATAAACAATCTCTATTACAGTTTTTTGATCGGGGTCTAATCCCAGTCTATGAATACGATCTTCTGATTGCAGATATTGCGCAGCATTATAATTTCTATCCAAATAGATCGCATAATGACAAACCTTATGTAAGCTTATGCTTTCAGAACATGCGGCAGGGTTTGCGACAAGTACAAATGCATGCGGGTCTTCATGAAATCGTTTAATTTTTGCCTCTCGCGTATTCTCTTCTTCGTCTCCAGTTTCAACACCACCATGAATGAAATCTGCTCCCAAATCGATAAGTCTTGAAGAAATTAGTTCTACATTTTTTATAAAAGTTGACCAAATAATTACCTTTTCCTTTTTCGCAGCAAGCTGTCTAGCCTTTCGAGTAACATATTCAATCTTTGGGCTATCCGCTTCACTTAAAATTTCACTTAATAGCTCTTTATGTTCAAATTCCAATTTTTGGATCAATAGTGCTGGATTGGATACAAGTTGCAAAAGGCGCAACGCACTTCTACCTAAATGTCTAAGTTTCCTCTTGTCGTATGACGATAGACCACTATAATTTTCACGCTCTATTTCCGAACACAAAAGCTGATAAAGAGACCTTTGCGCAGGCAATAAACTAATTGGAGTTTCTATTCTAGTAATTTTTGGAATGTCCAATTGTCTTTTTGTCGTCCGAACATATATGGGTCTTATTAATTCCTTCACGTTTTCGGCATTCACAGGAACCTCAGGATATAAAAATCTAAATTGTGGAATTAAATCAGCAATACTATTAGGAAGCGGTGTACCACTTAAAATGCATTTTGCTTTCGGAAGATGAGACATGCTTAAGATAGCGTTGCCTATAACGCCACTATCCCCGCGCTTCATTCTATGACTCTCATCTAAAAAAACGAAAACGTCATTTTCGAGTAAATATGACGCTATTAAATGCTGTACAGTTGGTACTTGGTGGTATGATATTAAGGACACATCGGGAGATGTGTTTAAAATTGTTGCTATGTTAGCTGGGCCACCAGTTAAGCGTTTTACGCTTATCTTTTCTTTTGGGAAAATAAGTTTGATCTGCTCTTCCCAAACCGCAAAAGCATTTTTAGGGCAAACAATAAATAATTTGGAGTTAGGTGATTTTCTACAACAAAAGTAAGCTAGTGCTTCAGTTGTCTTACCTGCGCCTGGAACAGAAAATGTTGCAGCTGCAGGTAAATTCGCAATCCTCTTTACGTTATTTTCTTGTTCAGGCTTTAATGGTCGTTCAAATCCAGCGTCGTGTAAATGCTTAGTGAGAAAATCCTGGCTTATCGGCTCTGCACTAGCAGCTTGATCATATGCATCTGTTTTAACAGCAGCTTCTTGTAAAAGCTGTTCAGCCTTTTCAGTAAACTCAACATCTATATTATTTACACTTACATGATAGCCAATGGCCTCTCTGGCTAATAAGAATGACCACCAGGGAAGAGAAATTGTGAGCTCCCCGGTTATGATCAAGTTTGTATCTGCATAATCTTGGCAAGCTCTTAATATTGCAGTCCAAACTTTTCCAGTTAAATCGGTTGACAATAAAGCTTCGCGACTATCTGGTAAATAATCAATTTTTATCCTCATTGTCCAACCATTCTTTTAATTTTGTTAATGAGGCTTCAATGGAAACTATTTGCTGCGCTATTCCGGCCTTCTTAGTCCGTTTTTCAATTGCGCCTAAAGCCTCTACCAAAGCAGTATTTGCTTTCTTGACTTGGGAATGAACGAAGTCACGCTTGGATTTTTCTCTACTTTTTTGCTTTTCTGCTTCAATAACATTTAAAGCAATATTCCTTAATTGATCAAAGTTCTTCTCATTGTTTACTACTTCCAACACACCCTTTAAGGATGAAAACTTTTGTCCGCCCAGTAAGTTCACTCCTTTTGTAGTTTCGCTTTCTTCAATATCGAATTCTTCTTCTATGTTTTCAATTATTTCATTTAGATGATCAGCAACGTCGGGAATAGATTCGTAAACTCTGCCTTCTTCGGCCTTATCGATGAGACAATAGGCTAGTTTTTCGAACACTTCCTTATATGCTTCACCTTTAATTTTAGGCCGCTTCTTATGAAGTTGTTTAAAACCATATTGCGACTTATCGAGCGTGTCATACTGACCAACTTTATTTCTATCTTCCAGATATGCAGTCGCATAAGAAAGCATGTCAAGCAATTCTTCAATTTCACTTTCACTCATATTATAAAGAGTAGACAACTGTTCTGGAGTGTAGTTATAACTGGCCTTTCTATTTTTTAGCATCAATGCTCTTGAAGTCCATGTATATTCAGCTTTGATATCTTTGCGCACTTGAAGCCGGGCCTCAAGTTCATCAATGTCTTTAGTATCCGCTGGGGGTAGAATAATAATATCTATATGGCTAAATTTGGGAGCGTATTTCTTGGGGTCACTATTTATCTTTTCTCGCCAAGCGCAAAGCCTTCTGTTGCCATTAATAACATATCCATCATGACTCAGGATTAAAGCATCCCCTTGATCATGTTCTTTGAAAAAACTTGCCAACCCTTTTTCATGTATCATGCCCTTCAGGAT
>JBAVMD010000008.1:0-5700 GCA_049689695.1 Chitinophagaceae bacterium
TGGTGCTGAAAAGGCTGTTGAGGTTATTGATCTCGAAATAAACATCGCCGCGATATCTTTTGAGCGGATGATTTTTCGGGAATGAATCGATCAGTTGCCGGAACAGTTCTATTCTTTCCAGGTCTGAAATGGGGTCAAGCGAGGTTTTTTCGAAAAGAGAAAGATTTTCCTGTATCACCTCATTGCAAAATGCGTGAAAAGTATGCAGGTGAACACGGTAAGCATCGGGGCCGATGAATTCCAGCAGGCGCTTGCGCATAGCTATTACTCCGGCATCGGTATAAGTAAGACAAAGAATGTTCGAAGGAACAGAATCTGTTTCCAGCAGGATTTTTCCGATGCGGGCTGCCAGGATTTGCGTTTTTCCTGTGCCGGGCCCTGCTATTACCATAACCGGGCCCTCAATGGCGTTTACTGCCTGTTGCTGGGCCTGATTGAGTTTGCTGTATGTTTCCTGGAATTGCTTCGACAAACGGTCATGGTAAGCGCTCATGTTCCAAAATTACGATTTCAACAGGCTGCCACCCGGTAGTAAATTATCAACAAAACCCTTATTTCTGAGGGTAAAAAAAGTTATCTGATTGCGCACACAAAATATACCGGGCAGTATTTGCGTTGTATGTTCAGTTTTAAAATGGGAATAGCTATAACCAATATCCACTATTCCAGAACCAACCAATATGAAAGACCAGAAAATCCTCCGAATTTTCATCCTTGCGGATGACACCTGGCATGGCTCTATGCTTGAGCAGCATGCCTCCCTCAATTCAGAATACCAGGTAAAGCGTTTTGAAGACGCGGAAACATTCTTCCACCATCTGCATGAGCAGCCGGAAGTAGTGGTATTAGACAGTCCTTTGCCTGCCCAGCAAAGCGTTTCAGACGTGTTGCATCGTATTAAATCTCAACAACCTTCTGCGCAGGTGATTGTAGTTGCCGGCAAAGAAGATGCTGCCATAGGCGTGCAGTTGCTGAAGCAGGGTGCTTTTGAATACATTGTAAAGGATGAGCTTACGCAAGACAGGTTGTGGAATACGCTGCTGCATCTGCATGAGATCATTTCATTGCGTCATGAAGTGGCGGCTATTAAAGAGCATTCGGTTTCCCTTGCTCCTGCTGAAGCAAACGGTAACGGCCATGCGAATGGGTTAAGCCATCTGTTTGGTAAAGAGATTTCTTTGCGGGAATATGAATGCCAGATCATTCAGCATTACCTGGAGAAATATAATAAAGACGTGCTGCTGGTTGCCAAAAAGCTCGACATCGGTAAATCAACTATTTACCGCATGATCCAGAATGGCGAGTTGAGAAAAGGCGTGGCTTAAAGCCAAGCCTTCAAACTTGCAAGGTTAACCCGGAACGCGGGTAATAAACTTTTCGATCTCTTTGATCTGTTTAACGATCTCAGGGGTGGTAGGTTTTAATGCCTTGGCTTTCCGGAAGAAATCTTTGGCTGCCCTGTACTCTCGTTTGTTCACCATAAGGCTGCACATCTGCAAAAAAGCAGCTGCCTGGTTCTCTTTGTCAGGCAATCCTTTACGGAGAGCCTGCCGAATATAGCTTTCAGCCTGCCGCAAGTCATTTTTATTGGCGGCCATCATGCCCATCTGCAACAGGCTGGCGCCTTCAGCTTCCTTCATTGGCATGCCTAATTCAAGGCCTTTCTTCATGTTCTTTTCAGCTGAGGTGAAATCCTGTTTCATCATAGCCAGATTGCCCTTAAGCGTATAATAAACAGACCTTATGGGCTTATAAAGAAGGTTCGGGTATTTTACCGAGTTCAAAATCCTTTCTGCTCCTTCCATATCGCCTGTTTCCATATATTCCTGTATCAGCCTCAAGGGCCCGAAAAAGAAGTGGCTGAAAATTAAAATAGCAGCTATCAGGTAAAGAAAGAAGGCGGCCCAGAAGCCAGCCCCGATATTCAACGCCACCGCACCAATGATACAGGCCGCGGCCACATAGAGCCTGTACCTGATGATCCAATTATATACTTTCATAACAACAATTAACGGTTATTCCCACAAAGGAAGGCAAATATAAAGCCCCGGCCGCAAATGCTTGGAATTGCTGGCCAGGGCTACTATAAATATTAATTTGAAAATTTGAAAATTGCTCAATTAGGTCGCGCAATTGAGCAATTGAGCAATTTTCACATTTATTCGGGGTGTCGGTCACGCCTGTTCTGGTCGATTGCCTTTTCTTTAGATGGAGAAATCATTCGTTCGTCTCCCTGTTGGCTGTCGCCCATTCTTTCCATCCTCTGCGTATTTCTTACTTCGCTTTCTTTCTGACGCTCATCTTTTCCAAGATTGTCATATTCTTCCTGTTGCTGATGGCGATTGTCAGAAGCTTTAGGATTTACGTCCGCATTTGCGGGGAGGTCCTTTCGTTTTTCAATTCTTTTATCTGACATAAAAAATATATTTAGTTAGCGATCAATCGTTTTTAAGAACATAACCCCGGCGGGACCTTAAATCAAGGTAACCACCGGGGTCAAATTTTGGCAAGTCAATCAGGTTTTTATAAATCGTCTTTTCTTTGACCTGATCCCATGTTACCGGAGCTTCCTGAGCTTCCAGACCTTCCTGAATTACCACTTTCATTTTCACTGTCCATTCCCTGCTGGCCACTGCGTTGACCTTGTTGTCCTTGCTGGCCCTGGCCTTGTGAACCGGAAGTGTTCTGATCCCTGCCACCTTGTGATCCTTGTTGACCTTGACCTTGTTGTCCTTGTTGTCCCATTCCCTGTCCACGTTGTTGATCCTGACCAGAAGAGCCTTGGCCAGAAGAACCTTGATCCTGTTGGCCTTGTTGTCCTTGCTGGTTTCTGTTGTTGTCTGCCATATACATACATTTAAAGGTGAATGAAAAAATTTTTATGTTTATTCTGCATTGCGATCATAATCAATTGATGAAAGAAATGAAGACCGGCTTCCTTTATCATATCTGCCTTTTCCCCGCTGCACATCTTCTTCGTTGTCCGGGCTCATGCGTGGGTTAGATACATTTTGCCTGCGTGTATCATCACTGCTTCTTTCCTGTCCTCTTTCATTGTTATTGTGGTCCTGCTGACCTCTTGAATGATATGCCATGAGTGAAAAAGTTATTTAGTTAGCGAATGTTGGTTAATGTTTAATACGTGAAAAAATTATGCCTTTTTGAAACCGGTATTTACCGCACACTATTAAATATAGAAAGCAAAGGATTATAAACGTTTTACGTTTGGTCTGAGGAATGAAATCAACAATTGTAATTCAAGTTCAACGAATTTCTTTTTTTACGGATGGGTAAAATCGTACTCATTTAGAAAGTAATGATCTGGCTGCTTTTGTCAAAGCATTTTGCAAATGAATGAGATGATAGTTGACAGTCAGCTTTTTAGATGAATAGCATTCTTTTTTACAAGGGTCAGCAAGATTTTAGCATATAGTGCATATAAACTAGTGACTTATGGCAGTAAATACAACAACACCGGAAAATAACCAGGTTAACGTACCCGAACGCGGCACTAATATCATTAACGTAGATTGGCAGGAACGTGTGATTTCTGCCGGCGTAGGTGGTTATCTGCTGGCTGCCGGACTAAGGAATCTCACAAAAAAACCAATAAAAGGCTTATTGCAAACTATTGTCGGAGGTTTTCTCACATACAGGGGCGCTTCAGGAAATTGTCCTGTTTACACTGGTATTGGCAGATCAGGTGAGGCAACGCATGCGTCTTCAGTTAATATCAGAACATCCATGATCGTAAACAAACCCAGGAATGAAGTGTACCAGTTCTGGAGAAGATTGGAAAACCTTCCGAAATTTATGAAGCACCTGCTGAGCGTAAAAGAGCTTGACAACAAGCGGTCTCATTGGGAAGCCGTAATTCCCGGAAACGTAGGCACTTTAAAATGGGATGCTGAGATCGTTAAAGAGCGGGACGGTGAGTTCATCGGATGGCAGTCTACAGCTAATGCTACCATTGAAAATGCAGGCAAGGTTGAATTCAGGGACATCGATAACGGACAGGGAACTGAACTGGATGTAATCATCAGCTATCGCCCTCCTGCAGGTGAAATAGGAAGCGGTATAGCTAAGCTGCTCAACCCGGTATTTGAAAAATTGATACGCCAGGATATTCTGAATTTCAAGCAATACGCTGAAAGTAACGACATGCCGGTGTTTGGCGGACAGCCAAGCGGTAATGTACCGGTACATTAGTGGAAAGCCAGTGAACAAGCTACGAAGGGCTAAATGAAGTGTGAAAAGCAAACCAGTATGTGTTTGATTTTTCACGCTTCTTTTTTTATATATACATTGGCGAATTTATGACTGCTTAAATCTTCAATCTCAATCTCCACTTTTCCAGTACACCTGCAATGAGGATAATTACAAGTGAATACAATAATGATTTAATGATGCCAATGCCACCCGTGCGCATCATCAGGGGAATACTAATACCTGCAACGCTGTATAGCGCATAATGAATATATGGTAGCAAATAGCATGTAAGCGTACTGGTGCCTGCAGGTTTTATAAGCCTGAACCAATGTTGTTTCTTTTTTATATCTGCCAGGTATATAAGTACGATGAAGAACAACATGCTGATGCCGCTGCAGATGATCACCCATGACGGTGTAGCCCTTATTTTTGAAATGCCTGCCAATGGCCTGATGGCAAAGCCGGCCAGCAGCATAAAAACGCCCAGGCAAAAAAGGATGATCATGCTTTGATTTGTTTTTCCTGCCATGCGCATGCGATGATAAATGACTGCAGCTATTACCCCTGCCATGGTTAATGCCGGCATGGATGCATCACCAACCACCCATATATAGGTATGAATGCCATCCAGCATCTGAAGCCAGCCAGCATGCGCAGCTATATTAAACAACAAAAAGAAAGCGAGAGCCGCTGTTAAAAGCAGCAGATTGTTTTTTACAAACAAATAAATAAGCCCGCATAACAGGTACGACCAGCCGATGAGGCCCAATATGCCCCACCATTGTGGCCGCATCCATATCACTTTCCCGTCATCGCTTCCCTTATACAAACCCGCCATTATTGCAAGCAGCACAATGCCGGCAATCTGCAATAGCCACCTGGTGCGTTTATTCATAGTTGGTGAATAGTCGAGCCATACCATGAAAAAACCAATAGTGATCAAAATCTGCCAGGCTGGCCTGGGAAGTAATGCAGCCGCTTCATTATAATTTTCCAGGTTCACATGAAAGAAGCCCATTATCAATAAGGCTAAGGAACGTATAAGTATGTAAATGAATGTTTGTTGTTGTGAAAAACCTTTTTTCTGCCGGGCCATGAGCCCAAAGGGTATTGAAAGCCCTACTATGAAAAGGAAGGCGGGAAAAATGGTATCTGCCAGCCCCATTCCGTCTGCTTCAGCAGCCGTATGTTCAAGCGGGGCAGGGACATCTTTTAGCGTCCACAGATCGTTCACAAAGATCATCAGGAACATAGTAATGGCCCTGAACACATCAATGGAATCAAGGCGGAGAGATGGGGTTGCAGTTGCCTTCATGGTTTATAGTTCTGTAAACAGCTTTTTTGTAATCAATCGGCCTTAACTTAGGCATTGTTCCCGGAAAGCTTTTACAGATGAAATATACGTGTTTGTTGCTCAGTTTCTTTTTGATCGTTGCATGCAGCCAGCCTGAGCGCTCTATCTCTTTTTATTACTGGAAGACCGTTTTTCAT
>JBAVMD010000009.1:0-12437 GCA_049689695.1 Chitinophagaceae bacterium
CTTTTTTAGTTGTTTGCAAGTTTGCAAATAATCCTCAACTGCTTCCTTAAAAGATTTTTTCAGCTCTTTAACAGAAGCGCCTTCAAAAGTGATCAGATCATTTATTGCTATCACTTTTCCATGGAACACTTCGTCTTCTGAGCTGAATTGAAGTGCAGCATAATATCCTTTATATTCTAAAATATCGCTCATTTTAAATTTTACTTTTTTCTTTGAGATGAATAATTACATCTTTAACCTGATAATGTTTAAGAACATTGCCCGGATGAGGTTTGTGCAAGCTGATAATATTTTTATCTGCATCAGAAAACTTTCTTCTTGAGCCGCCACCGGTTATTTCTTTGTATCCAAAATAAGATAGAACGTTCACTAATTCATCCCACGTAAAGTCTTTGGGATTTGATAATAACTTTGAAATAAGCTTTTCAATCTTTGCCATTTATTCCAATTAAAATTTGTCTTCAGATTTTCAATTTGCGCTACAGGCATGATCGTTATGTTTTGGAATAAATGTAATTGCAACTAAAAATCAGTTGCAACTTAATAAACTTTTGAAAGCCGCCAAAATAAATTTGCTATCCGGATGTGATGCAAAACTCCATTCTGCTCCCCAACGTAAAACTTCAGGGCACAAAAAAACGCGAAACATCGTTTCGCGTTACAGTTGCCCGACCTGGTTTCGAACCAAGACCTTCAGAGTCAGAGTCTGACATACTACCGTTATACTATCGGGCAATAAGGGACGCAATTTACAGCTTTATTGAAGAAAAAAGTTTTGCTCTTGTTAATCATTTTTCTCCGGTTGGTTCGTTAAAGCCTTTTCCTTATCATTGCCCGGAACCAGATTATACCCCTAAACTCAATTAATTTACCCATGAAGCGATTAAATTTTCTGCTTGCCTGTTTGGTCTTCACCCTCAGTTGTTTAGCTCAAAAATCCCAGATCAAATGGGGTGAAGAATTCAAGCTCCGCAAAGGCAGCACCGACCTTGAAGTAATTCATTCCGATAACAGCGGCGTATACCTACAGGAAGGTCACCTGGCCATTAAAGGCTATTTTGTTGTGGCGGCTACCCTCAGGGAGTCCGCAACCCTCGTAAAACTCGACAAGAACTTATCCGAAGTTTTCCGTAATGATTTTAATAAGGAACTGAAAGGAAAAGAGTTCGTTCAGTTCTTCGCTTTTCAGGATAAAATGTTCCTCTTCGCCTCAGAATACATAAAGAGGGAAAAAACCATGAATATTTATGGATCGGAAGTAAACAAGAACTCAGGTGAACTGATGGGCGACTGGAGCCTGGTGACTTCCATTCAAAAAGAAGAAAAAGGAGATGACATTAACTACAAGATCATTCTGAATGCCGACAGCAGCAAGATCGTAGTTGTAAGCAGCATCGAAGGCAAAGAAAAAAACGAATACAGGATCCAGGAATTCGAGAAATCACTGAGGTCTACAGCTAAAGCCGTGAACATCTCCAATGAGTTTGATCCAAAAACATTCCAACTGGAAGATGTGTTGTATACTATGAATAAAAAGATCCTCCTGGTTGGCCGCCGTTACGAATACCAGGAAGGCAAAAAGAAGAAAGATAAGTTCCTTGATTTTGCCAACTACAATATCCGCCTGTACGATGAGCAAGGCAAACAGCAAAAAGAGATCAATACAGAGATCAATGGCAAATGGCTTACGAGTACAAAACTGGTGCAGGAAAAAGATAAAGACGTAGTGCTGGTGGCATTTTACAACAACAGCCGCAAGGGCAAAACAATCGATGGAATGCTGGTGCAGCGCATCGACCCTGTTTCCGGCAACGTAATATCAACAAGCGAAAAGCAGATCAACAATTCACTAATATCTCTCGACACAGAAGAAACTGCATCGACCAATGATGATGACGATGAAAAGGAAAGCAAGGCTGAAAGAAAAGAAAGGGAAAAGCTGGATAAAATGAAAAATGAAGGCGAAGCTTTTTCAAAATACATGCAGTTCCGCAACATTTTCTATACAGAAGACAATGGCGTGGTAATACTCGCAGAAAAATATCATCATTACACTTACACCACATCAACTTATTCAGGCGGAAGCAATGGAATGCCGGGAACCTGGAGAACCACTACTTACTCAGTGTATGAATGCGGAGACCTGCTGATGTGCAAAATAGATGCTACCGGCAACATAGGCTGGCTGCAGGTATTGCCTAAGGCACAGCGTGAAGTGATCTCCGGCGGCTCGAGCTCTGGCCTGATAGGACCCAGCTTTTTTGATGCAGGCAACAGGCCGTTCTATGCAGGCTTTGGCGCGATGCAAACAAAAAATTCCATCCGCCTGCTGTTCAACGACCATGCAAAAAATGCTGAAGTAACGCAGGCCGGTCAAAAAATAAAGAGCATCAATCGTTTTGGAAGATCTAATTGCTTCCTGATATCGGTAGATGAAAAAACAGGCAAATGTTCCAGGAGTGTGTTTTATTCCAACGCGGATATTCCTACTTCGATGCCGCGTTTAGGCTCAGTGTTAGGAGATAATATGTTCATCATTGGAAAGGAAGACAGGGTTTTTGGTAAATCGAAGATTGCAGTGGCGAAGATCGTTATGAATTAAGCTTAAATAATTCACTTATAAAGAAGGCTGTTTCGGGAAACCGGAACGGCTTTTTTTGTACCGTGAAAACTCCGTTTCGCTGCCCCGAAGTAAAACTTCCGGGCACAAAAAAACGCGAAACAAAGTTTCGCGCTACACGTTGGCCTACCTGGATTCGAACCAAGACAAACAGAACCAAAATCTGTCGTACTACCATTATACTATAGGCCAATCCGCCAGCCCTTAGCTTTCACTAAAGGGAGTGCAAAAATAGGGTAATCGAGCCAAAAACCCAAACCACAAAACTGAAACTTTAAGCGGTTATATGCGTAGTTTTTAACTGCTTTTCTTCCCTTTCCTTCAATTCCCGGATCTTATCCAAGGCCCTCGCCACCACATCGCACATAATAGTTACCAATGCGCCCGGCCTCGTGTGCTCATACGCATATTCAAGCGCCTCATCCTCATTAGGAATAACCACCACCGGAAGGCTCGTGCTTACTTTATCAATACCCTCGCGCAGCAAGCCAATGATCTCATCAGCCGTACGCCCCCTCAGGTTCTTATCGCAACGGATAATTATTTCATCAAAATACTTCGCTGATATTTCTCCCAATTCCCGGATGTCCTCATCCCGTCTGTCGCCCGTTCCGCTGATAATGCCAACCCTGTATGGATAATCCAGCTTGCTGACAAAGTCGCCAAGCAGCTTCAGGCCATGCGGGTTGTGCGCAAAATCTGCCAGGAAAGTAAAATTCCTGAAGTGAAAAAAGTTCAGCCTGCCCGGGGTTTGAGAAGAAGATGGAACAAACGACTGTAAAGCCGTTCTGATGTCTTCAATCGATATGTCCCTGAACAGGTAGGTTGCCAATACCGCAGGCAAACAATTAGCAATGTTGTGCACTGCTTTACCTTCATAAGTAAGCGGAATATCTTTCACAGAGAGCACTCTTATTTTCCAGGTGCCCTTTAATATGCTGATGTAGCCGTTCTCGAAAACAGTTGCCAATCCGCCATCAGCGCAATGCCTTTTTATACGCGGGTTATTTTCATCCATGCTGAATAACCCGATCTTGCAATCAAGGCCTTCCCTCATTTTATAAACGAGGTCGTCGTCAGCATTCAGGATCGCAAATCCGCCGGCCCGAACGGTTTCCGGCACAACGGCCTTCACCATGGCCATTTGCTCAATGTTGTTGATGCCGCCAAGACCGATATGATCTTCCGCCACATTTGTTACAATTGCCACATCGCAATGCCTGAAGGCGAGCCCTGATTTTAATATGCCACCTCTTGCACATTCAAGAACGGCGAAATCAACCGTTGGATCTTTCAATACGAATTGTGAGCTCAATGGACCGGTACAATCGCCTTTCATCATCAGCGCGTTCTGTATATACACACCATCGCTTGTTGTATAACCCACTTTGCGGCCTGCGCTTTTTGCAATATGCGCGGTGATGCGTGTAGTGGTTGTTTTGCCATTCGTTCCCGTAATAGCGATGATGGGAACTACCCCGGTGCTTCCTTTAGGGAATAGCATATCTATCACCGGCTCTGCAACATTGCGCCCTAATCCTTCTGCAGGTTCAATGTGCATGCGAAAACCGGGCGCCGCATTTACTTCCAGAATAGCGCCGCCATTTTCAGTTACAGGCGTACGAAGGTCGGGCGCCATGATGTCGATACCACAAATGTCGAGGCCAATAATGCGTGCAATGCGTTCGCACATCACAATATTTGCAGGATGCATTTCATCTGTTACGTCGGTAGAAGTGCCGCCGGTGCTGAGGTTAGCGGTGGGCTTCAGCAGCACCTGCTCGCCTTTTGCAGGAACAGTTTCGAGCGTATAGCCTTTATCGTTCAGCATTTTCCAGGTGAAATCGTCCACCGTTATCTGCGTCAATACTTTTTCATGCCCGTAACCCCGGCGCGGATCTTTATTTGTTTCATCCATCAGCCATTGAATGGTATGCACACCATCGCCCGTTACAGCTGCAGGCGTGCGCAATGCGGCGCAAATAAATTTATAATTGATGACGAGCACCCTGAAATCAACTCCCTGGATAAACCTTTCAACAATCACGCTCCTTCCATATTTCTGCGCGCCTTCCAGCGCTTTCACTGCCTGTTCCCAATTAATAATATTGGTACTGGCTCCTTTACCGTGATTGCCGTCTATCGGCTTCAGCACAAGCGGGTAACCAAATCTTTCAATCGCTTCTTTCAAACCTTCTTCCGTGCGAATGATGGTACCACGCGGCACAGGTATCTCTGCATTGCCCAACAAAGATTTTGTTTCTTCTTTATCGCATGCAATGTCAACTGCAATGTTTGATGTAGTGCTGGCAATGGTGGCGCGTATCCTTTTCTGGTGTATACCATAACCCAACTGAACCAGCGAATGCCTGTTGAGTCTTATATATGGAATGCCGCGTTTTGCAGCTTCCTCCACTATGCAGCCGGTTGAAGGACCAAGCCGTGTATCCTCTCTTATTTCGCGCAGCTGCTGGATGTCTTCGTTCAGATCATATTCCGTTCCATCTGCCAATGCCTGCGAAATGCGCACGGCAGCGCGGGCAGCATACACGCCTGCATCTTCTTCCATATAACTGAATACAACAAAATATTCGCCCTCTTTGCCGGTACCACGCGTTCTTCCGAAACCGGTATCCATACCCGCGAGGGTTTGCAGTTCTAATGCAATATGCTCAATCACATGTCCCATCCAGGTACCTTCTTTTACCCGTTGAAAAAAACCACCCGGCTCACCCACGCTGCAACGATGCTCGTACATGGAAGGGAACATTTTTTCCAATCTTTCAGTAAAACCTTCGATGGCATTAGTAGGGCGCGCTTCCATTTCCTCCAGGTCGAGGCGCATCTGTATAAGATTTCCCCTGCGTACACTCCAATAATTAGGGCCTTTGAGCACTTTGATTTCAACAATGTTCATAAGTGGTGGTTTGTCCGAAAACAATTTAGGGAAAAATAGGGTTTGATGGTTTATTAGTTTATTGGTTTACTTGTTTATTAGTCATTCAGTCATTGGTCATTGGGTCATTAGTGAAATGTAAAATGTCAGATGTTTGCTCTTTCAGCCTTTCACCTTTGACTCGATGACCCAATGACCTAATGACCTAATGACTTTATGACTTTATGACTTTATGACTTTATGACTTTATGACTTTTAAAATCTAATGACCAAACTCTAACTCAAACCTCTCCGCCAGGTATTCCAGGTCTTCCAATACAGGTTTTAGAAGGGGGATGCCGGTTCGCATTCTTTCTGTTTCCATTTCACGCTCGGGGTCGCCGGGTATCAATACTTTTTCCTGTCCAACTACGGGTATAGCTGTTCTGAAGCGATGCACCCATTGGTCCATGTGCTTCTTAAAATCTTTTGCAGGCCTGAATGCATCCACTCTCATCGCGCCAAAAAAATGACCAATGCCTTTGCCGGGCAGATCATCACCCACCGGCAAAAAACTTACAAATGGCGGTACCCATGGACCGTAATTGGCGCCGCTGAGCACAGCAGAAAGAATGTCCACTATCGCGCCCAATGCATAGCCTTTATGGCTGCCACGTTCACGGTCGCCACCAAGCGGCAATAAAGCCCCGCCGGCTTTAAGCTCATGAGGATTGGTAGAGACGTTTCCTTCTTTATCCTGTATCCACCCTTCAGGCGCTTTCAGATTTTTACGCTGCAATATTTCCAGCTTTCCGTTAGCGGCGGTGGTGGTTGCCATATCAGCAACAAAAGGCGGTTCATTGCCTGCCGGTATTGCTACGCAAATGGGATTGGTGCCTAGCAGTCGCTCGGTTGAAAAAGTAGGCGCCACCAGCGGGCTGGCATTGGTCAGCGCAATGCCGATCATATCATGCGGCAAGGCCATCATTGCATGCGCGGCAGCTATTCCGAAATGATTGGAATGCTGCACGCTCACCCAACCGGTCCCTGCATTTTTTGCTTTATCGATGGCAACCTGCATTGCCCAGGGCGCAACTACCAATCCGAGACCGCCATCGCCATCAACTACTGCTGTAGAAGGCGTTTCATGGATCACGTGCACATTGGGCGTTGCGTTCACACGGCCGCCTTCCCATAGCCGCACATATCCGCTCAGTCTTGCAACACCATGCGAGTCAACCCCGCGCAGGTCTGCCAGCAACAAAATCTTTGCGGCAAGCGATGCATCCGCCGTAGAACAACCTATACGTTCGAATACCTTACACGTAAAATCAAATAGTTTTCCGTAATCGATATGGGTTTCCATAACTGCAAGATAACGTCTAAAAAATGTTTGGCTCATACTTCTCCACCCGCCTATCTTTGCACATGGCAACAAGAATTAACGCCCCACGAACAAAATCCCCCGATCCCGGTAAATTTTTTGGCGAAGGACTTACATTCGATGATGTACTGCTGTTACCAGCTTTTTCCCAGGTTTTACCACGTGATGTAGACATCAGCACCCAGCTCACCCGCTCCATTCCACTTAATGTTCCCATGCTCTCCGCAGCTATGGATACCGTTACAGAAGCAAGTCTTGCCATTGCCCTTGCACGCGAAGGCGGTCTTGGCATTCTGCACAAGAACATGAGCATCGAGCAACAGGTAGAACAGGTTAGGAAAGTAAAAAGAAGCGAAAGCGGCCTGATTCTCGACCCCGTTACACTTATTGAAAATGCCACCATCGGCGATGCATTGCGATTGATGAAAGAGAACCGCATTGGCGGTATACCTATCGTTGACGGCAATAAGAAACTGGTAGGCATTCTTACCAACCGCGACCTGAGATTTGAAACCGATAACAACCGCAAAGTAAAAGAAGTGATGACCAGCGATAAGCTGGTTACCGCACCCGAAGGCACCGACCTCAAAAAAGCAGAGAAGATCTTACAACAATATAAAATTGAAAAGCTGCCGGTAGTGAACAAGGCCGGGAAGCTGATAGGTTTGATCACTTACCGCGACATCCTGCAACTGCACAGTTTTCCCAATGCAGTGAAAGATCAGTACGGGCGTTTAAGAGTTGGCGCCGCGCTGGGCATCACAAAAGATCTCATCGACAGAGCAAGAGCATTGCAGCAGATCGGTGTGGATGTGGTTTGTCTCGACAGCGCACATGGCCACAGCAAAGGTGTAATAGAAGCACTGAAAAATGTAAAGAAGAATTTTAAAGACCTGCAGGTAATAGCGGGCAATATCGGAACGGCAGCCGGGGCAAAAGCATTGGCAGCCGCAGGTGCTGATGCAGTGAAAGTAGGTATTGGCCCCGGTTCAATTTGTACTACCAGGATAGTGGCCGGAGCTGGCGTACCGCAGATCACCGCCATTATGGAAGCTGCTGCTGCACTGCAAAAACTGGGCATTCCCTTAATTGCGGATGGGGGTATCCGTTATACGGGCGATATGGTGAAGGCATTGGCCGCAGGCGCCAGCGCAGTAATGATGGGCGGTGTGTTTGCAGGCACAGAAGAAAGCCCCGGCGATACCATCATTTATGAAGGAAGAAAATTCAAGCAATACCGCGGCATGGGTTCTATTGGCGCCATGAGCCAGGGCAGCGGCGACCGCTATTTCCAGGATGTAGAGGACGATCTGAGAAAACTCGTTCCCGAAGGCATTGAAGGAAGAGTAGCTTATAAAGGGCATTTAAGTGAATTGGTATATCAATATGCAGGCGGACTTCGCGCAGGCATGGGTTATTGCGGAGCTGCTGATATTGCTGCGCTTCAGCAGGCGCAATTCATACGCATCACCAATGCGGGCATGAGAGAAAGCCATGCGCATGATATTGAGATTACGAGGGAAGCGCCGAACTATAGCAGGAAATAAAATTTTAACGAACTTGTCGCAAAAATCTACGTGAAGAAATTCCATCCGGCTATTCTTTCTGTTGTATCTGGCTTATTATTATTTGCTGCCTGGCCGGTATCCCCGCTTACTTTTTTGATCTTCATCGGCTTTATTCCTCTTTTCTGGATGGAACAACAGGGAATGAGGCGCAGACCATTTTTTTTATGGATCTACCTCGCCATGCTTATCTGGAATGTAAGCACTACGTGGTGGATCATGAACTCAACCGTTCCCGGCGGTATGGCAGCTATACTGGCCAACAGCCTGCTCATGTCCCTGCCCTGGCTGGCATTTTACAACATCAAAAAAAGGATGGGCGCTACTGTCGGTTACATTTCGTTCATTCTTTCGTGGCTTACGTTCGAATACATCCATCTCAACTGGGACCTTAGCTGGCCCTGGCTTACACTGGGCAATGCATTTGCCACGCAGCCTAACTGGGTGCAATGGTATGAGTACAGCGGAACCAGCGGTGGCAGCCTTTGGATTTTAATGACGAACATCGTGTTGTTCCTGGTAATTATTAACCAGCTAAAAAAACGAAAGCTCAACGTAAGACTAACCAGCCTGCTGCTTGGTCTTTTGATATTTCCATTCCTGTTATCAGTTTACATAAAAGGGCAGCGTTCTGTTTTCAAAGAGCGTACGCCAAATAATATTGTGGTAGTACAGCCCAATATTGATCCTTATATAAAATTCGAGACGGGACAGGAAAATGCTCAACTGAACAATCTTCTTCAACTGAGCGAATCGATGATCGATTCCAATACCAGACTGGTGATATGGCCCGAGACCGCTATTCCTGTTGCTATTGATGAAGCATTCGTAACGCAGCATGCATTTCTTCAACCTGTATTTGCGATGCTGAAACGTCACCCCAATACAAGATTGCTGACGGGCATTGAAGGATTTCGTTTTTTTGATGAAGCAAACAAAACGCCCTATTCGCGCAGGTATCAGAAATCTGATCAGTATTATGATGCTTACAACAGCGCTGCGCTCATAGATACCAGCCGTGTGCAGTTGTATCATAAATCCAAACTGGTCCCCGGCGTTGAAACACTGCCTGGCTTTCTTAAATTTTTAGATTCATGGTTCGAGCAATTCGGCGGCACCACCGGTGGCTATGCAAAGCAGGAAGACCGCACCGTGCTGATAGCAGATAACAGCAATTACAAGATCGCGCCTTCAATATGCTATGAAAGCATCTATGGAGAATTTATGTCGGAGTATGTAAGAAAAGGTGCAACCCTTATTGCTGTAATCACCAATGATGGCTGGTGGAGTGAAACGCCCGGGTACCGGCAACACATGAATTATGCAAGGCTCCGGGCCATTGAAACGCGGCGGTGGGTAGCACGCAGTGCCAATACAGGCATCTCCTGCTTTATTGATCCCCTGGGCAATGTATATCAACCGCAGCCGTGGGACAAGGCCGCCGCCATCAAACACCAGGTACCGGATACCAATGGCATCATCACGGCGTATGCAGCTTCGGGTGATGTTATTTCCAAAGTCGCCATTGTGCTTACTTTGCTGCTGGTGCTCTGGAATATTTTTTTAATCATTAAATCATTTATCAATCGTGCAAAAAAACCTGTCCTTTCAAAATAAAAAACTGCAATACCGGGTAATGGGCGAAGGCCAGCCGGTAGTTTTAGTACATGGTTTCGGAGAAGACCAGCAGGTATGGGACCATCAAACAGAAAACCTGGCCAAAAGATTCATGCTCATTCTGCCAGACCTGCCGGGAAGCGGCGGCTCTGAATTAGCCGATGATGTTTCAATGGAAAACCTTGCCGAAGCCATACATGCTATACTCATGCAGGAAAAACTGGAAACTGTGGTAATGATGGGGCACAGCATGGGCGGGTATGTAACCCTTGCCTTTGCGGAAAAATACCCCAACATGCTTCGTGCCTTTGCACTGGTGCATTCCACAGCCTACCCGGACACTGAAGAAAAAATAACCACCCGCAGAAAAGCCATAGAGTTCATGCGCCGGAATGGTGCTAAGGAATTCATAAAAAACAGCTCTCCAAACCTGTTTTCAGCGGAAACAAAGCAGGAGCGTCCCGATTTGGTAGAAACGCTTACCAACCTGTACAAAGACATGGACGTACATGCACTCATCGCGTACTATGAGGCCATGATTAAGAGACCTGATCGTACGCATGTTTTGAAGGAATTCAACCGTCCCATACTTTTTCTGGCCGGTGAGCAGGATTCAGCAATTCCTTATGACCAGGTGGTGCAGCAATCTGCCCTCCCTTTGCTGTCTTACCTGCACGCTTTGCACCGTTCCGGCCACATGGGCATGTGGGAAGAACCGAAGGAAAGCGGCTTAATACTGGAGGAGTTTGTAAAGAATAATGTCCTCTGAAAAACGTTACTATAGTACATGAAAAAAGCACTGGCTATACTTATAGCGGTTTTGGGCAATTTTTTGGTAGTTAAGGCAGGCCATATCGCCGGGGGTGAGATGTATTACCGGTATATCGGACCGGGCGCCGCCGCTAATACAGACAGGTTTGAGATCACGCTGCGGCTGTTCAGGGAATGTAATGCAACAGGCACTACATTGGCAGATATGCCTACTGAAGTGATCATCGGTGTTTTCAGCCGAACATCAATCGACAGCTATTCACTGTTTTCTTCAACAACTGTTTCCAGGCAAAGTCTCAATAATATTTCTATCACGCCAAGCGCTTATCCCTGCATTGTTCCTACGCCTGATGTTTGTTACCAGGTAGGCGTATTTGTTTACGAGCGGGAGCTTCCGCGCAATGACCATGGGTATACCGTTTCTTTCCAGACCTGCTGCCGCTCTGCGGGCATCATCAATATGCAGGGGTTTACGATTCCAAGTACACAGTTTTTTGGTGATGGAGCTACTTACGTGGGAAATATCCCCGGCATGCTTTCAGCTCCGGCGCCGCGCAGAAATTCAAGCCCTGTGTTTGCCATGAAAGATACGGCTGTGATCTGCGCCAATAACCAGTTTACGCTCGACTTTGGCGCAACTGATCCCGATAATATAGATTCCCTGACTTACGGTTTTTGCAGCGCTTATAACAGGGGTGATGCTTTGGGCGCTGTTAATATTACACCCTCCACGCCACCATACCAGTTCATTAGTTATACATCGGGGTTTTCCGGATCGTTACCGCTGGGGTCAAAAGTGAGCATTAACCGCCAGACCGGCCTTATCAGCGGAATAGCTCCGGGTGCAGGAAAATACATTATCAATGTTTGTATTGACGAGTGGAGAAATGGCATAAAGATCAGTGAGCACCGCAAAGATTTTACACTGGTAATAAAAAGTTGCCAGGCGGCCGATGCTGCGCTGGAGCCTTCCTATACAACCTGTGATGGCTTTACGATGAGTTTTCAGAATCTTTCCACCTCCCCCCTGAACCAGACCTGGTATTGGGATTTTGGCGTGGCTGGAGTTACAACCGATACTTCTACCCAGGAAAAACCCACTTTTACTTATCCCGATACGGGCACTTATATGATGAAGCTTGTGGTGAACCGTGGCCGCCAGTGTCCTGACTCAAGTATTTCACCGGTAAGGGTTTACCCGGGATTTTTCCCATCATTTACAATCGACGGCGCTTGTAAGGATATTCCTTTCAGATTTATTGATGGAACAACAACCAACTACGGAACGGTAACCGGATGGCGCTGGAATTTTGGGGATGAAACCACTTTTGCCGATACTTCGCAGCAACAGGTGCCGCTATGGACCTATTCTACTTCGGGTGTTAAGCCGGTGAGACTGATCGTAGGGAATACAAAAGGATGCGTGGACACCGTGATGCAGGACGTAACCGTATTCGACAAGCCACCGCTTGATCTTCCTTTTAAAGACACGCTTATCTGCAGCGTAGATACCCTGCAATTGATAGCAAACGGAACGGGCAATTTTTCGTGGGCGCCTGCCTATAATATTTTAAACGCGAATTCTTTTAACCCGCTGGTTTATCC
>JBAVMD010000010.1:0-4524 GCA_049689695.1 Chitinophagaceae bacterium
AAATAGCTTCGCTCGAAAAAATACATGAAGCTGGAAAAGAAGCAGCCGATGAATTGCTGAAAAACGGAGGAGCAGAGATCGCGGCAGGCATCAGGGCTAATTAGCTGATCAGCTGATTAGTTAATTAGCTAAAGAAATGCAGAACACCACGTACATATTATCAACCAGGCCGCTCGACCAAACCATTATTGAAGAAGCGGCTGCGAATAATATTGTGATAGACATGCTGTCTTTCATTCATACCACTCCTGTTGATGCTGATGAAGTGATTCAGCAGGTACGCGCCGTAGCGTTGCAGGAAACCACCGTTGTTTTTACCAGCATGAATGCGGTGGATGCGGTAACTGCTCTGCTTGATAATGAACGGCCCTGGTGGTCCATATACTGCATTGGCGATACAACCGGCAAACTGGTAAGCGGATATTTTGGAGAAAATACCATTGCAGGAACTGCGAACAGTGCAGTGGCGCTGGCGGCAGTGATCATGCTGGATGGAGTAAAAGAACTTGTATTCTTTTGCGGTGACCAGAGAAGGCCGGAATTGCCAGCTACATTAAAGTCAAATGATGTGGCCGTGGAAGAAGTGATCGTATACAGGACCATCACCACGCCGCATGTTGTTACAAAAAAATATGACGGCATTTTGTTTTTCAGTCCGAGTGCGGCAGAAAGTTTTTTTTCTGCGAACACTGCAGATGAGAACACTATTTTATTCGCGATTGGAGATACAACGGCAGACACTATAAAAAAATTCACGAACAACCCGGTCATCACAAGTGTTATACCGGGCAAAGAAGTGCTGGCGCAACAGGCCATTGAATATTTCAAATCTGTGCGTGCGTTGCGTTAAGCCATACATTTCAATATGATACTACAAAACGATCTTTTATTGCGCGTGTTGCGGGGAGAAGAAACAGAGCGAACGCCTGTGTGGATGATGCGTCAGGCCGGCCGTTACCTGCCTGATTATAGGAAGCTGAAAGAAAAATATACTTTCTTCGAACGTTGCCGCATTCCGGAACTGGCTACCGAGATCACCATTCAGCCTGTAGAACAGGTAGGTGTAGACGCTGCCATTATTTTTTCAGACATTCTTGTAGTTCCCCAGGCTATGGGCATGGAAGTACAGATGGTAGAGAATAAAGGGCCGCTCTTGCCTGATCCCATCAAGCAGGAAGCTGATCTTGACAAGCTGATAATTCCTGACGTAAATGAAAGCCTGGGTTATGTGTTCAATGCGCTTCGTCTTACTAAAAGCACATTGGCCGGCCGCGTGCCGCTCATTGGTTTTGCAGGCGCGCCATGGACGCTGCTCTGCTACATGGTACAAGGCAAAGGCTCAAAAACTTTCGATGAAGCAAAGGCTTTCTGCTACAAACAACCCGCTACCGCGCACAAGCTGTTGCAGATGATCACCGATACCACTATTGCTTACCTGAAAGGCCAGGCAAAAGCCGGCGCCGATGTAGTGCAGATATTCGATTCATGGGGAGGTTTGCTGAGCCCGCAGGATTTTGAAGAATTTTCTTTGCAATACATCAGGCAGATAGTGGCGGCGCTGAAAGAAGAAGCGCTTACCATCATCTTTGCAAAAGGCGCCTGGTTTGCGCTGGAAGAAATGGCGGCAACAGGCGCGCATGGTCTTGGTATAGACTGGTGCATAAAACCTTCGCTGGCGCGGGAATTTGCAGGGCCAGCCGTAACCTTGCAGGGCAATTTCGATCCGGCAAGATTGCTCTCTCCTATCCCTGTGATAAAAAAAGAAGTAAGGAAAATGCTGGATGCATTTGGCAACAGCCGTCACATTGCAAACCTCGGCCACGGTATTTTACCCAATGTGCCGGTAGACCATGCGAGGGCGTTTGTGGAAGCGGTGAAGGAATATTCAAATGTGAAAATATGAAAATGGCTCAATTGCTCTGTTGTTGAGTAATTGAGCCATTGAGCCATTTTCAAATTTTCAAATTAGTACATGAAACAACACTGGATTAACTATATACACGATCTGCAGGACCGCATTTGCGAGGCCGTAGAACAGGCCGATGGCAAAGCCGTTTTTGCAGAGGATGAATGGCAACGATCAGAGGGTGGTGGCGGTAAAACGCGGGTGATACAAAATGGCGGCGTGTTTGAAAAAGGCGGAGTGAATACATCTGTTGTTTTTGGCGATGTAACGCTTGCTATGCGAAAACAACTGAAGATAGAAGGCGATAAATGGTTTGCGTGCGGGCTGTCGTTGGTATTGCATCCATTGAATCCATTTGTGCCAACCGTGCATTGCAATTACAGAATGTTTGAATTGTATGATGCAGAGGGAACATTGACAGACAGATGGTTTGGCGGTGGAACAGATCTTACTCCATATTATTTGTTCGAAGAAGATGCCGTGCATTTTCATCGTTGCTATAAAGAGGTTTGTGATGTATTTGATACGGCCTTCTATCCTGCATTTAAAAAAGAATGCGATGATTATTTTGTGAACTGGCACCGCAATGGAGAGCGTCGTGGCATTGGTGGCATCTTTTATGATCACCAGCGGCCTGATGAAACAAAAGATGTTGATTTCTGGTTCAGCTTCGGAAAGGCTTGCGGCGATGCGTTCATGCAGGCGTATTTACCGATAGTTGAGAAGAGAAAACACCTGTTGTATACAGATGAAAATAAATATTGGCAGGAGATCCGCCGTGGGCGGTATGTTGAGTTCAATCTTGTACACGATCGAGGTACTATCTTTGGGCTGAAAACCAATGGAAGAACAGAAAGTATACTAATGAGCCTTCCACCGACGGTGAGGTTTGAATATAATTATCAGCCTGTGCCTGGCAGTAAGGAAGATGAATTGTTACAGGCTTGTTTAATACCTCGTGAGTGGGTTTAATGCAAAGGGGAAGGGAACGCGGATCATTAGGATATGTCAGGATTTATTAAGATCAGTTGCTGTAGTTACGTAGGGACTGAAAAAAATGAAACAACAAATCCTGATAAATCCTAACAAATCCTGAGAATCCGCGTTCCCTCCCCCTTAAAAAATGATCAAACCATGATTCTACAAAGAAGAAATAGAATACTACGCCAATCACCAGCAATCCGTTCGCTGGTTGCGGAAACGATATTGACCCCGAATGATTTCATCGTTCCATTATTTATAGACGAAGGCGAAAACCTCAAACAGGAAATCGCTTCCATGCCGAATTACTACCGCATGAGCATCGATCTCACTGTTAAAGAAGTGAAAGAACTCTGGAGCATGGGGTTGAAATCGGTATTACTTTTTATCAAATGCAAAGATGAGCTGAAAGACAATAAAGGCACAGAAGCACTGAACCCCGATGGACTCATGCAACGCAGCATTAAAGCCATTAAAGATGCATGTCCTGGCATGCTGGTGATGACAGATGTAGCGCTGGACCCTTTTTCATCGTATGGTCATGATGGCATTGTAGACGGAACGGAGATCGTTAACGATGCCACGGTGGAAGTACTGGCAAAAATGAGCGTAAGCCATGCAAAGGCCGGTGCAGATTTTGTTGCGCCCAGTGATATGATGGATGGGCGCATCCTGCACATCCGGCAGGCATTGGAAGAAAGCGGTTTTACCAAAACAGGCATTATGAGCTACAGCGCCAAATATGCTTCCTGTTTTTATGGCCCGTTCAGGGATGCGCTGGACTCAGCTCCCGGATTTGGTGATAAAAAAACCTACCAGATGGATACCGCCAATCGTTTGGAAGCCATTAAAGAAACGTTGATGGATGTGGAAGAAGGTGCAGACATTGTAATGGTAAAGCCTGCGCTTGCATACCTCGATATTATTCGTGAAGTTAAGAATGCAGTGGAAGTGCCGGTGAGCGCTTACCAGGTGAGCGGAGAGTATGCAATGATCAAAGCGGCAGCACAAAATGGCTGGCTGAATGAAGACAAAGCGATTATAGAATGTTTAACGTCTATCAAACGTGCAGGGGCGGATTTGATTGCAACTTATTTTGCAAAGGATGCGGTGAGGTTACTTGCATCTTTATGAGCAAAAAACAGTCAAAAGTGAAATGTCAAACGTCAAACGCGCATTAAAGTCACACTTTTTTTGAGGAAAATACTTTATAGAAACAGAAAATAACGGTAATTGATCGAGTTGAGCATATGTACTTTCGACCATAATTATCAAAAGAATGTTTCTTAAACTTAATCATCAAACGATGCAGGTGTTTAAATACTCAAAAGAGTTTGCGTCGGAATGCTATCGAATAACAAAAGAGTTTCCTCAAGAAGAAAGATTTAATATGATCTCTCAAATACGTCGAGCTTCATTATCGGTTGTACTTAATATTGCAGAAGGATGCTCAAGAAAATCAGAAGTGGAACGCAAAAGGTTTTTTGAAATCTCAAGGGGGTCTATCGTAGAAATCGATGCTGCATTCGATATGGCAGACAAACTTGGGTATTTAAAAAATGTGAATTGTATTTTTATCAGCGAATTAATAAACAAAACTTTCAGTATGCTGTCCAAAATGCTGCAAGCTAAAAAAA
>JBAVMD010000011.1:0-3280 GCA_049689695.1 Chitinophagaceae bacterium
GTACAACGAACCAGCCCATACGCCGGTTTTCTCAATTCATGCGCAGCCTGGTACAATTCAGTAAAAGGAAATGGAAAAATGCGCTGATAAGCTGTCACACAATTGATCCGCTGCTTATATCATTTCATCCTTCATGGCATTTACAAAGGCTTATTACGCGGCCATCTTTGTCAAACAAACGAATAAAAAAACAATCATTTAAAAAGTATCACACCATGAAAAAAATCTTCTTTCTGATGTTGTCTGCAGCAACAGTAGCTTTCACAGCCTGCGAAAAGGGCAACGACAAAAACGACACTTTTAAAGGCCCTGAGGTGAAGGTGCATGATGGTAAAGCATGGACATGGATCCAGTTCGATACCAACAACAAGCCTGCCCGCGTAGCCATTGCTATTACAGACAAGGCATTGAACAGTGTGCCCATAGGCGATGGAACAACCCACGGCCATGACATGAGCAACAACTTTGTGTTGAAGTTCCATCCCAAAGCCGATGCAACTCCTTTCAAGCATGCATGGCTGAACTGGAACCCGAACGGACATCCGCCAGCAAATGTTTACACCAAGCCTCACTTCGACCTGCACTATTATATGGTGACTTCTGAAGAAAGAGAGACTTATGTTGACTCAGTGAAACTTGCAGCTGATCCCGCAGCCGGATATATTCCTGCTAATCACCTGGGAGTAGATCCTTTGCCGCAAATGGGAAAGCACTTTGTTGATCTTACTTCTCCTGAGCTGTCTGGCGCACCTTTCACACAAACTTTCATCTTCGGTTCTTATGATAAGAAGACGATCTTCTGGGAGCCAATGATCACGCTGGAGTTCCTGAAGAACACTACCAATTTTGAAAGACCAATTCCGCAGCCTGCTAAATTTCAGAAGAGCGGTTATTACCCAACCAAAATGCGTGTAGTAAAAGAGGGTGGAGTTACCAATGTGATTTTAGAAGGATTTGTAGAACGTCAAGCTTCATAACAATATTAAGCCTGGCCCCGTAAGGCCTGCGCTTTGTAAAAGGGGGATTTAGTTCATATTTAGCGTTCCGCCAGCTCCGTAAAGCTGGCGGTTTTTTATGCTGGGGCATAAGGCACAAGGCACAAGGCACAAGGCACAAGGAACAAGGAACAAGAAGCAAGAAAAAGAATCAAGCGAGAAGCAACCAGCAAGGAACAAGTAAGGAACAAACAAGGAATAAGTAAGGAACAAGGAAAACAACATTAACATCAATCTGCGTTTTCTCCATGACTCACTTGTTCATTTAGACCCCCGCCACCATAACAGGCTACAACCGCGCCGCGCCTCACTTGTCATTTCGAACCCCGCAGCGGGGAGTTTGCAGAGCTAACAGGCGGGGTGAGAAATCTGCAGCAACAGCGGCTCAATACAATGATTTCCTTTAGAGGAGTATCGTAATAATAAAAGCCGCTCAAAAGCGGCATTTATTATTTTATAAGATTGACCAGATAAAAGTCCTGCCTTTCGGCTGACCAGAGATTTATCCTATCTTATACTTAACCACTAAATTAGATATTTCTACCTGAAGCACAAACTTTTTTCATAAATGATATACCTCAACAACCCGCCCGCGCTCAAGCTTTTTTAGAACAGATTCATTTCCGAATATATGCAATGCAAATTGTCCATCGCCTAATGGAAATTCATCTGTGCACATAGCAGTTTTTACAGTTACTTCGTAAGTGTCCAGGTCTATTATGTGAGCTTCTATGACTACATTAAGAAGTCCTTCTTCTGTATCTTCCTTCAAAACGATTCTGTTTGCTCTCGCATTATTAATTCCATGATTAATAAATGTAAATATTTTAAGAACAGCGCTGTACGCTATCAGGTGCTTCATTGCCTTCAATACCAATGCTTCAACTTTTTCGCTTTCAATTCCTTCCCTTCTGCCATTATCATCGCCGAATTGGGCGCGTATATGATAATGCTGGTCGAACCAAACGTCAAATATCAGGTTCGGCTTTATCGATTTTATCTTCCTGGCCCTTTCGGAACATCTGTTCCTGGTGTAAGCCATAGTGTCTTCGATGGCAGGCAACCTGTGATTTTCTATGGAAATTCTTTTTCTCGGTTCACGTTCACTCATAATCAGGCAGGAATTTATCACATGTACAAAACAAAATTATAGTAAACTAAATGTGTTACAAGGCTTTTGCAAAGAATAAGCGTGTTATCCAAACGGATAATCTTTGTGAATTGCGGTTTCAATATCAGTTACCCATTTCCTGATCTGTTTCTGGCGCACATGCCGACAAATGTTTAAGAAAATAGAACAGTTGCTGACAGAAGTAAATAGTATTACTTCTATACCTCGCCATCGGCAACTCTCCATCGTCACAGGAAAATAACTCGTCAGTAACGTCCATATCTCTCTATGACAACTTTCAATATCGTTCTCGTAGAAAAATTCATGGATCAATTGCGTCATATTCTCTTCTTCAGAGAGCTGATGATTTTTTTGGTATGAGATCAATTGCATAGTAAAGGTTTAGAATTCGAATGTAGGAAACATTTCCGGATTACGATACCTTTAAGTAGAAATATTTTAGTAGAAGTATTTGAGTAGAAACATAAAGTGCAAAACGTTCTAATTTGCTGCTATGAAGTCAAGTAAAAAGCAATTGCCACTTGATGTAAATGCAGAATTGCAAAAAATGGGTGCCCGCATCAAGGCTTTAAGAATAAAAAAAGGGTATACCAGCATGGAATTCTTTGCTCATGAGCATGGCTTTCATAGGGCTCAATATGCCAGGTATGAAAAAGGCGAGGACCTTAAATATTCAACATTGATCAAATTATTAAACGCATTTAGCATCAGCTATATCGAATTTTTCGGCGAAGGGTTCGACTAAGAATATTCGTTTGAAATTTTCTAAAATGATATAGGAACACATCAAATGCCCTTATACCTGTGTTATAATTTGGCAAAACCTTTTTTATTTTCGACCCATGAAGTCGGAAAAGAAAAAGCAAAGCCTCGACGTTGATGTTGAAATTCAAAAGCTTGGTGCCCGAATCAAGCACTTGAGAATTAAGAAAGGGTATACCAATATGGACTTCTTTGCTTATGACCATGGTTTCAATAGATCCCAGTACGGCAAATACGAAAAGGGAAAAGATCTTCAATATTCTACTTTAATCAAACTATTGAATGCATTTAATGTCAGCTACGAAGATTTTTTCAGCGAAGGATTTGACTAATACCTCATTTTATGAAATTCTGTTAATCGGCGCAGAATTAATCCTGCCTTCGCTTTCCC
>JBAVMD010000012.1:0-3483 GCA_049689695.1 Chitinophagaceae bacterium
GCGCAAAGGAAGACGCAGAGACGCAAAGAGGCTTCGCCTTTTTCTATTACAAGTTCACTAACAATAAAAAAGGCAAAGCTCTTTTCGCGCCTTGGCGTCTTCCTTTGCGCCTTTGCGTGAAAAAGCCTGGCGCAAAATCACCAGCCTCTCGTATTACACCATCGCAACTGCGTTTCTCGCCTCCGCAAATGTTTTCGCCCAATTTTTTCTCCTCCACAATTTGCATTAAATTGTTCATACTTCCCCTTGCTTCCGCGATTGCCTGCCTGCATTTAATAACAGTATAACCACTATTATGCCTAAGCCTATTGATCTTTTGCAGTCAACCCGTCCGCAAACATTAACCGAGGTACGCTCGCTGCTTGATAAAGCACGGCATGACCGCATTGAATATTTTCCTTCGCCGCAAGACTGGCGCGATGAAGTGCTCTACTTTTTATTGCCAGACCGGTTCAGCGATGGAAAAGAACATACACGTCCACTGCTTACAAGGCAGGAAATAATCGACCTGCGCCACACTAACAGCAGACCCGATATGAACTGGGAGAAATGGGCGCAATCCGGCCGGCTGTGGCAGGGGGGAAACATCAAAGGCATACAAGGCAGGCTGAATTATTTAAAAGGTTTATGCGTAACAACACTCTGGATAGCGCCTGTTTTCAAGCAGCGTGTGCGCATGGACAGTTACCACGGCTACGGCATACAGGATTTTCTCGAGATCGATCCACGCTTCGGCACACGCAGGGAGCTTATTGAACTTATAGATGAATCGCATAAAAAAGGTTTGAAGATCATTCTCGATATCATCATCAATCATTCCGGAGACAACTGGGGATACGTTCCGCCAAATGAAACCGTTGATAAAGCAAGAAATGAACCTGAGTTCCGTGACTTCCCTGATTTTTATGGCAATCCCAATAATGCCGAAACAAGCCAATGGAAAATTGCCTGGAGAAATGAAATGCAAACAGGATTTACAACAGACGGCGCGCAGGTAAGCAGCATTCACGATGGTGTATGGCCGCGTGAGCTGCAGGATGCGGCGATGTACACACGGGCGGGCATGGGAAGCCTGAATGACAACGATATCGGCAATCAATATGCAAAGCACAAGCGCACCGATTTTTTTTCGCTGAAAGATTTTGCGCTCGACGGGCCGGGCACATTGAATTTCCTGGCGGATTGTTTTAAATACTGGATAGCGCTTACGGATTGCGATGGCTTTCGAATAGATACCGTTAAGCACATTTCACTGGATGAAACCCGCAATTTTTGCGGAGCCATTCTTGAATTTTCGGAATCCATCGGCAAGCGAAATTTTTTTATAGTAGGAGAGATCGCAGGAGGAGATGGCAACCAGGATTTCGTACTGGATAATATCGGCCTGCTGCAAAGAAATTTAAAAGCAGCGCTGGATATTGGCAGCGATCGTGTGAACCTTCATTCAGTGGGTAACGGGCTCGCAAGAGGAAGAACTTATCTTGAAAGCATCAAGGAAGACAGTGAAGGCTTCGAATCGCACCGCAGCTTTGGCGACAGGCATGTTTCCATACTCGATGATCATGATCATGTAATAGGAGAGAAGATCAGGTTCTCTGCGGAAATTGCTGACGATGCAAAAGTAAAAGATCATCATGTAGTGGTCCCAACCGCTTTGCAATTATTTACACTTGGCATACCCTGCATTTATTACGGAACTGAACAGGCATTTGCAGGGCCTGCGCAATCGCAGCTGGGGTTTCTGAAAGACCATGCATGGAATGCCAATGATAATTTTGCAGACCGCTACCTGCGTGAAGCTATGTTTGGGCCTGAACATCCACGCGCTCATTTTGATTCAGATATAGATACGCAATTGAACAATGAAAATACAGCGCTTCCGGGCTTCGGTGCATTTGGCACCATGGGAAAGCATTGCTTTGATGTAAACAGCCCATCCTATATACGCATTGCAGCCTTGTGCGAATTGCGTGCAGCATGGATCGTGCTGCGCACAGGCAGGCAATATGCACGGCAACTCAGAAATTTCGGTCTGCCGTTCGATTATCCTGCAGCCGGAGAACTGGTTGCGTGGTCACGTATTTTGGGATACCAGGAAGCTATCTGCATCATCAATCCCAATAGAAACGATGACGGCATTCGCGGTGGTGATGTGATGGTTTCGTCTGAGCTTTGGTCTGCCGGTACAATATTTACTGTAATTGCAAACACTGCTCATGTTGCAGCAACACATGCCGGCCAAATATATAACGGCACACACCCCGTGCAATCGAACCTATTGGTAAAGACCGATGCACAGGGTGCTGCATTTATTGAGATACGTGATGTTTCACCCGGCGAAGTGGTAGTGCTTGTTGCGGGATGAACGCTTTAGCGTGACACCAGCTGATCAAACTCCAATCCGCTTCTTCCTTCTCTTTTACCAACTTCTTTATGCATGCCTAACCATACATAAACTTCTCCGTTCGTCCAACGGGTGCGCTGGTAGGCTTTGGTGACTTTGATGCCTTCGCGCGGAACTTCATTGTCTTCTATATCGTAAGTGATGGCTTTGCCGTTTGCGCCTTTTCCCAACACGTCGTTTTTATCAAGGCCCATGCGAAGCAGGCTGGTATTCGGGCGAATGGTGTTCCCAGTATCGTTCAATAGTTTTCCTCTTCTTAACACCAGCCGGTCTTCACTATTTTTTATCGGTACAAAAGGTATCCAATGTTGTGGTACGGTTGTTCTTTCAAGATAATAGATCTTATCGCCTGTTGTTTTTGCAGGCGGCGTTGTGCTTAGCTGGTTGCCCGGCAGCCCATTGCCCAATGGTCCCGGCACGATCGATTCTATTGCCCAAACCATATTCGCCATTTCATCGCGCATAAATTTCACTTCTTCTACAGGCTTGCCCTGCTGTGCTTTTATGATGGCTTGCGGGACCAACAGGCTGCTGTCCTGCGGTTCGTTTGCTGTGCGGTTGATCTTTTCCAATGTAAAAAATTTCCATTCCATATTGCCGGAGTCGTTTTGGTTTACCGGTGGAATAGAGATCTCTTTTCCAAATGAATCGATCACGGTAAGATCTCTCACATCAACAAAACATCCAACCGGAACATCGATCGGCACAAGAGACCAGTCGTTAGAATAAATTAATCCAAATTCTATCAGCGCAAGCTTGCCAATATTGTTTTTATCTACATTGACCTGTGCAAAATTGGTAGCGCCATCTTCGAACGACCAGTAACGCGGCTCCGGCATACCGGAAAAGCGAACAGGCCCCGGTATTAATTTTTTAGCTGCTGCATTTGCAGTGTTGTATTCACGCTGCTGTACATGTTGCGTTGTTGCACCTGCAGCGGCATTTGTAACAGATTTCAAATCGAAATTGTACCAATCCAATCGCCCATGATAAAATTCTTCCGCTACAACAGTTTTTGTTTGCTGCTGCGCAGGATCATTCGTTCTGGTAGTGGCGCTGACTTCGAAATTATATTCGAG
>JBAVMD010000013.1:0-2102 GCA_049689695.1 Chitinophagaceae bacterium
AATAGAATCTCTGTCTCCCTTATTAACTATCACTGGTTTTGCCGCATCTACTTTCTCTTCTTCGCCGTCTTGTTTGCGGAACAGATATACATTATTATTTATTCTTCTGCCTGGAGGGAAATGGATATTCAGTTCATACACTTTTGTGTAATTAAAAGTGGTGATATCCCATGAGTCAGCCTCAATTTGCAAAAAACTATCTATTAACTCCACATTAAAATAAAAATATTTTTCAACAGGATAAAGGCTGGCCGATTTATTCAGACTCGCAATCTCGTCAACAAAGAATAACCGCAGGTATTTATTACAGTTGTCAAACTGCGCACTGCAATTAGCTAATTGAATTTTTATAGGATTTATATACGACGTGACATTGTTGGGATCTGATGTTACTATCGCAATGTATGCGCCATCCTTAATATTACTAAACTGAGCCTTTTGAAAGTAATTTGCTTTGTGGCCACCCCTATCTAGAATGCTCAGGGTGATTACCCTTTTCGAGATAACAACATCTGACAAATTTCTTCGTCTCATGACTCTTTTCCGGTATAGTTTTAGCAACGTATCCAGGAAAACCAGCAATAAGAAAATAACCGTCAATAAACCGGCAAGCAGATAGCGCAGCCATAGATGTGATTTCCAGAAATCACCTGCGTTGTCGATTCCTATCAGCGTGGTTACCCCACTACTGACGGCTAATGCTAATGCCGCAAGTAAACTTTTTAATCGATCTTCAAGTTTCATAGAAGGGCCTTAATAATTCAGATTGACACAATGCGCACGAAACTACAGCCCCTTGTTTTGAAAAATAGCAGCGGAGTAAAATACATTTTATAAATGCGTTTTACTCAAAAAAATACGTAAAAATAACCCCAGGTTTAATATGGATAAGACCTTGGAGAGATAAACATAATACCTCATGTAATTATAACAGTGTACTTTGCAACTATGACCAAATACCTAATTACTGTTTTGATAGCACTGTTGCTGCTAACAACAGGCAGTGCTGTTTTTGCCCAGGCAGATAGCATCGATGTATATATCAACGCCCAAATGAAAAAACGAAAGATCCCGGGCCTGCAATTAGCCATCATCAGAAACGGTAAGATCGTTAAAACAGCAAATTACGGACTGGCCAATGTTCAGGACTCCATTCCAGTGAGTGATCAATCGGTGTTTACCATTAATTCCATTACAAAGGCATTTGCCGGCGTTGCGATCATGCAGTTAGTGGAAGCAGGAAAATTAAAACTGTCTTCGCCTGTCTCTGATTACCTGGTCAATTTACCGCAGGCATGGAATAAAGTGACCGTGCAACAATTATTATCTCACACTTCCGGTATTCCAAACATTGTGGATGAAGAGGAATCTGTTTTGATTGCTCCCAACGAAGCCGCAGCATGGAAACAGGTACAAACCCTGCCTGTTGAATTTGCACCCGGAGAAAGGTTCAGCTACAATCAAACCAATTATTTATTGCTGGGGCGCATCATTGATACATTAAGCGGCATGTCATTCCGTGAGTTCATTAAAAAAGAACAATTGGCTAAAGTTGGAATGCCTGTTACTATCATCGCAGGGTTCGGCGCTACTAAAGACGTAGTTATGCATGCTGCGGGCGGTTACCGTTATTCGCAGGGAAAACTCATCAATATGTTTTTTTCCCTTCCTCCTTCCCTGCAAACTGCCGCAGGCATGAGCTCAACCGCTAAAGAAATGGCCAACTGGGTAATCGCCTTGCAAAACCGGCAGTTGCTCAAACAGCCATCCAGCCTGGCGGCGATGTGGGCGCCGGCCATTTTGAACACTGGCAAACCCGGCGGCTTCAGCAGCCTGCTAAATGGATATGCTGCCGGCTGGCTTGTTGCTGCAAGAACGGAACATCCTGCCTATGCGGCCGTCGGTGGAGGACGCAATGCGTTGATCATGTATCCAAACGACAATCTTTCCATTATCATTCTTTCCAACTTAGCAGGGGCATCGCCGGAAACATTCATTGATGAAATTGCAGGGTTCTACATACCCGATATGAAAGAATCGAACGGCTTCGGGCTTTCATTGCCTGTGAAAACATTAAGGGCACAACTGGAAAAGTCAGGATA
>JBAVMD010000014.1:0-1655 GCA_049689695.1 Chitinophagaceae bacterium
GTATCACGTTGCCGCCGTGCTTTTTTAGCAAAGCAGCCCTGACGATAGATAAAATCAATTGTGCATTCCCGTCAACGATCTTGTCGAGTTGCCATACTTCTGTGAGTTGGCGTGCAGTGCTGGCAAATTCAAAAGCGTCGCCGTCTGATTGTGTATATTCTTGCGCCCATGTCAAAGCCTCTGTATATCGTTGTAATGCCACATTGGCTTCAACGGCAACGGCAAGATCCCACGGTTCCGATTTTTTTCCGTCTCTGATTTTTTCTGCTTTGTTCAATTCTACCTGCCTGATAAGATCAAGGGATGTAATTTCAATATCCGGTGTATCGCTCAGATTTATTTCGTCATTCGCGGCGCGAACTGCTAAAGCCACTGCATTAATGCCATGATACAGGTGTTTCTGAGGATTTTCCTTATACTTTTCGTGGTAAGAATTGAGTGCGTGTTGAATAAAATTTTTGGAAAGGGTTTGCTTTGGCGAAGCTGCATTAACAAACAATTGCTTGTATACACGCCCGATAAGTCCGTATGCCTCTGCATTTTCATCTTCCGCCTTTTCTTTATCGCTGGCTTGTGTGTCTTTTTTTAAATCGTGTAAAACCGCAAGAGCAGCGGTAAAAAGTCCACGTTCGATTAGCCCCTGCGCAAACAATCTCTGTATCGTAAAACTGTTTTTCTCTGTTCGCATGCAGGCATCGCCTATGATCACCATTGCCTTGAACATCCTTTTCTGGCGCAACGCTTTCATGATCTTTTCAAGCTCGGGAATGGTTTTTTCCTCAGGCATCCTATAAAGGTCCTTTACACACTCATCACATTGTAATTGAACAGCTTTATGATTGTATTGCTCAAGCGCTTCTTCTAAATCCTCCTGTTTGAACGGCATTGCAGAAAAACTTTCTTTAATATAAGGATTTCAGCTTACTCCGTTCGCAAATTTTTCACCGGGTTAGCCATAGCCGCTCTTACCGCCTGTATGCTGATGGTAAGAAACGCAATAAGCAGCGCAAGCACCCATCCTAATAAAACTATCCAGATAGTGAACGGCGCCCTGTAAGCGAAGCTCTGCAGCCAGCTGTTCACAAAATACCAGGCAAGGGGAGATGCTACCAGAAATGATATGATCACCAGTTTCAAAAATTCTTTGGATAAAAGCGATACGATGCCCGCAGTGCTTGCCCCAAGCACTTTTCGAATACCTATTTCTTTGGTGCGCTGTTCCACACTGAATGTAGTGAGCCCAAACAATCCAAGGCAGGAAATGAAAATAGCCACGATGGTAAAATAGCGAATGAGGGAGGCCAGCCGGTCTTCCGCTAAATAGTTCTTTTCAAAATCATCGTCGAGGAAGGTGTATTCGAATGGTTCGTTCGGGTTCAGCCTCGTCCACGTTGCATTCATGCCCGCAAGCGTGGATTGCATATCGCCGCTTTTTATATGTGCGATCAGGTAATTGAAATCAGTGCGCTTGTTCAATAAAAAACCATACGATTCAATGTTGGTATGAAGGTCTTTAAAATGAAAATCTTTCACCACTCCAATGATATTGAACAAAACCTCGCGGCCCCAGTTTGCGGCAATGTTTTTACCAATGGCTTCTGCAGGGGACGCAAAACCAAATTGGCGTATAGCCTGCTCATTCAATACTATTCGAT
>JBAVMD010000015.1:0-2019 GCA_049689695.1 Chitinophagaceae bacterium
TGGATATGCCTGTACTCAGCTGGTTTGAGCAAGATAATAAGGAGCGCATCGGCGGTTAATGGTTTTGGTTATAGGAAAGTAACAAAAATTTACCCATTTAGCAAGGAAACATTTTAGTGTTTTCCAAAGCAGTATTTGTACAGTGTTAGTAAGCGCCTGTACAATTAACAATACTTTACTGCGTTTTGCTTTTAAATACATCAATTGTTTTAGACTTTGTATGAGCAAAACTGTACCCTATGCCATCATCTTTACTTAAAGTTTTATCTGTTGTAATATTCCTGGGAGCCTGTACTTCCACTTCGCGGAATACCACACAAAACCTGCAGAGTCATTCAACTGATACTTTAGTCACGATGCAGCCCGCATTGGATAGCGATAACAAGCCTGCTTCTTTAATGGACCTTCCGCAAACACAATACGGAGGTTTTGTGCTGAAACCTGGTTTTTATGAAGCAGAGTTTAAAACCTATTGCCTGCAACCCGGCACTCCTGATCCTTCTGCACGGGATGCTTATGTGCAAAGCCCGGTAACCGGCCATAGAAAAGATATTGTAGAATCTGTTCTGTTGAACTCGAGAGAAAACCCGGAGATTGGTCAGAGAAATATCCAATTGTTGTTGTGGTCTGTGGTAAGCGGCTCAGATTTTAATAAGCTTTCTCCGGCTGTTAAAGCTGATGCATCGAAATTATTAACGTTTAAGCAGATATTTGAATTGAAAGGCGGCGTGATAGGTATGATTAAAACAGTTTCCAATTCAACAGGAATATTAAATGCTAACAGGGATATGCAACGCCTGTTTGAAATGAGCGCTAATTCTTACGAAGCATTTGAGCGTTTGGCTGTATTGAAAGAGCCTTCACAGATAAAACGAGCAGGTGTAAAGCCTGATCAATGGTATAGGCAGAAAGAAAATTATTATGTACGATATTTCCCGGTAAGCTACCAGAAAGTAAGGATACAGGTATATGTGCCCGATGGATTGCTGGATGCTGAAAACAAGCTTGCGGGTGAATACCTGGTATTCGATCCTACCGGCGAACAGGCCAATCCAGCCTATACCAATGCGCAACGCCTGGGTATTGGCGCACCTGTGAAGGAGATAATAAGAGTTATCATCGAAGTCAACAAAAGAAAACCCGATCATAAGAAAGCACCTGAGCCAAAAAAGCGGGAAGACCGGACAGTAAAGCAGTTTTAATGGATGTGCCCGGGTTATACCTGAAATTAAAAAAGGGGGTCGAGTGAAAACAAGACCCCTTTGTGTTCCATATAAAACAAAAACACTGAGAAAATTTTTATTTTGATTGTGAGGCAGGCATCACGTTATTTTTACGCTCCCTTAGCCTATTTCAGAATCTGACACAAGAATATTTCTTTAAATCAATTGGTGGTGCCGCGTGTCAACAAACAGCCGTTCATGGTAAACGAACGGTACAAATGCGGCGATTTTTTATGGTTGACCTTTTATCGCCGTTCGTTTACTATAAAGTCAATTGTATAGACTGCAAAATGAAAAGCGAAAGATTTGCCGATATTTAAGGGATTATTGCGATATGAAGGAACCAATTGGTATAAAGCGGTTTACATTTTACTTCTGGGTTGTTCTCATCTGGACGGCAATCTGGCTGTTACACTATAGCATAGAGTATCCTGATACTTTTTACGTAAGAATACCCAATGAACTTTGGCGTAACGTTTATCTTGTTGTGGTAGCCATCCTGTTTTTTGAATACGTATGGCCGTATGTAATAAAGAGAAGGAAGTATATTGTCTTCAACATTCTTATCGGGATATTTTCTTTATGGGTGGTGATGATGCTGATTTCTTTTGGCCTGTATGCGTGGCGGCAATTTGGCATTGCGCTGGGTATTTATACAGGCTTGCGAAAGGATGAAACAATCAAGCATGCCGTTGCATATCAAACACAGTCCGGTGTAATGTTCATGTTCATTACCGGCATAGCCAGGCACATTTACAACTATATAAAGCTGGTGCAGGTGACGCAGAAGTTGAGG
>JBAVMD010000016.1:0-4271 GCA_049689695.1 Chitinophagaceae bacterium
GACAATACGAGCGATCCGCTAACGCCGGGGTAGAAGTAAGAGTTGTTCTCAACTGATAACCTGCTATCCCAATCGTTCCTGCCTGTTACTTCAATATTAGCCCAGCCTTTATATCCAAATCCTACACTTCCGAATACTGAGCTCAGCCTGCTCTTTGTATTTCCTTCAGTACCTGCAATTTCGCCGGTCCTGTTAGAGATGTTGTAAAGGAATGGCACCACCAGGTTGTTACCCTGAATGGTAATGCCTTTTGTTTGGTTCTGCCTTACCTGCGTACCTGCAACGTAGTTAACAGAGAAATCACTGAAGTCTTTTCTTCCGTTCAGGAAAAACTCTGCATTGATACGGCTGGTATAATTGGAACCATCCTGAACAAAGCCTGGTCTTGAAGTGTATGTTACCGCACTTCTGTTTGCTGCGGCAAATGCACTTGTTTGTACCGGCGCTGCAGTGATCTTATTATTCGCAAAAGTAAAATTGGTTCCTACGCGTGCAGTAGCCTGCATCCATGGAGCAATGCTGTACTTAAGCTCAAGTGATCCCAACAGATCGTCCTGGCGGCCTCTGTCCCTGTGGTTATCTATAACCCAATAAGGATTGGGAGCATACTCATTATAATAATTAGAATACTGTGCATATTTATCAGTCTGCCAGTTCTTATACTGTGACAGCGGAATATGCGCGGCAACCTGCATTACTGCGTTGTAGATGCTTCCGCTGTAAGCGGGATAGCGGCCTGCATAAGCAGTAGCACTCATTACATCGTAGTTAGACTGAATATAGTTTACGTTGAAACTTGTTCTGAACTTGCCATAATCCCTGCCTGCATTGAAGCGGAAAGATGTTCTTCTGTTCTCATCATTCGGAATGCTTCCTTTAATTTTTGCATCCTGGATAGAAATATAATAATCCTGTGTTGAGAAAGAGATGTCGTTTTGCAAAACAGAACCATGTGAATTGAAGAACTTCTTTTGTTCGTCATCTTTTGTAGCAGCATATACCAGTTGCTGGTAAGTGCCATCCTCAAGAATATGACCAACATTTCTCAGCTGACCATCATACTTGTCACCATAAGAGAAGTTCTCAAACGGATCGTAAATAGGATTGCCAAAAGCATCGTTAGCAGATCCTGTTCCGAAAGAGCGCTGCCTTTTAGGCATAAAAGCAACCTTGCTTACCTGGTAGCTTGAGCTAACGGTAATGATGGGGTTTGCCTTTGTTCCCTTTCTTGTGGTAATGATGATAACTCCGTTCACACCATCAGGCCCGTAAATAGCCGCTGCAGATGCGCCTTTCAGCACGTTTGCGTCTAAAACGTCATTTGGGTTGATAGAGCTGATGTACGCAATAGGAGTAGGAATACCGTCTACAACCAGCAGCGGTTGGTTGTTACCAGTCAACGAGCGGATACCGCGTAAGTTGATACGGGTATTTTCAAATACGCTGTTGTTTGTTGTAGTGATATTAAGACCAGAAACTTTACCTGCGAGGCCTTGCTGTAAATTCACAGCTTTTGCCTGCGTAAGTTCTTTGTTACTGATCTTGGCAGTGGAATAACCTATTTCCCTGGCTTGCCGTTGAAGACCAAGGCTGGTTGTAACCACTACTTCCTGCATTTCATTAGCCTGGGCGGTCAGTGTAACCTGGCCGTCGGCAGCAGTAACTGTTTTTGCTGCAAAGCCAACTGCAGTGATCTGGAGTTGGGCAGTTGCTGATGAAACTCTGATTGTGAACTTACCGTTCTCATCTGCTTTTACAGAATTCTTTGAACCGACTTCTGCAACTGTAGCAAATGGAACCGGGTTTCCATTTTCACCCACAACCGTTCCGGTGAGTGTTCTGACCTGGGCTACCACGAAAAACGCTAGTGGTAAAAACCCAATGAGCAACAATAGGCGTTTTAACATAAAATGTCCATTTTGTTATAGGTTCTGTGATTGATGTGAACAAAGGGTTGTATTGCAGATTGTAACCAGAGCAGGGTAAACAAGGCCATGAAAGCATAATAACTTTCTCATTTGCTCGATAGTTAAGGCTTAATTAATTAAATCCTAAGACGTGGAAATAAATCCTAAAACCATTAATCTGCATGCTGAACAGACAGTAAAAATTCTATCAATGCTGTTTTCATAAAAATCAAAAAACCTAAGGCGGGAAAAATCGATACTGAAGGCGTTTTTTGACGATGTGAGATGGTATGGCTGTTGTGACTGCTTTAGGTTAAGGGGCAAAAAAAGTGGCTGTACGGCCACCTTTGTCATAATACAGTAATAATCTGCTGATGAAAGATTGTCAAAGCACCATTTGCTTTTCCAGTTCGCTTAGTGCGAGCCAGGATAAATATTTCTGGTATGATCAATCGAGCTTTTGACCATTTCGATCAATACCCCTTTATCAATGTCTTCAAGTTTTTGAATGTAAACACAACCTTTGCCTGTTTTATGTTTTCCAAACGCTGAAAGCATTTTATCCCTGCCATCGAAGTTTGCAGAAAGATATAATGTGATGGCATTGGCCCTCGATGCAAGCCCGGTGAGCGGCGCAGTTCCTTCGTGGCCGCTTTCGTATTTGTAATGATAGCTCCCGAAGCCTACAATGCCTGTTCCCCACATTTTTGGTTCAAGCCCTGTATGTTCCGTGATCAGTTCAATGATCGCTGAGCAGTCCTGCCGTCTTTTTTCATCTTTGATAGTTGACAGAAAGGCAGCAACGCTATCACTGGTTTCGGTTGTTTTATTTTTTGCCATAACGATGGGGTTAACCACATTTTTGTTTTGAAAGATAATGATGGCTGATTTCTTATCGAAACGTAATGTTAGGAATTTTAAACTTATATTTAATAGGCCCGCTCCTTTGAATGTATACCTGCCTGTGATAAGTCAACCTAAAAATCAGCAACATGAGAAATTGTCTTATCGCCCTACTGGCTATCGGCTTGCTATCTTCCGCTTCGGCACAGTCTTCTAAAATTGAATTGTACGATCTTTTAAAGAAATTCTTCTACGACAGCACGGGGTATGAAAATGTAGGTGACTGGGCTGTAGGTCAGCCTAAAAAATTTCCTGTAAAATGGAAGGCAGACCAGGTTAATATGAGCGATGACACCAGCATAAATTTTTTCAGACAAGGCACTGCGGATATTACCATTAACGGAAAGAGTTTTATCCAGGCAGGCCAGCCTGTAAAATGGAACGTGATGCTGAAAGGCCCTCGCATGGGATATACTTCCTTTGCCATCGTTAGTTCGGCCAGCAGCAATATGAATACGAATTATAATCTCGATAGTGTTTTTGGTAAAAGGCCTTTCAAAGCAAAACTGATCAAAAGTTGTGATTCGAGAAAAGAGTTTGGCTATTACTTTTACGAAGTAAAGTTGCCGAAGAAAGATGTGGCTTACCTGAAACTGAGCTGGATATCTGTTAACGGAAACACAGCGCTGAGAATTGACGGGTATGATGGATGGAGTAAACAATCAGCGAAGCTGGCTTGCCCATAGCTATAAGGAATCGTTATACCTGTTTTTCTTTGATGACTGCAGGTATATGCGCGGTGTTATGCTTTGTTCCAGAACACTCCTGCCAGAAGGCTTATAAAGCCTGCCATGCTGATGGCGCCTCTCAGCCTGATCATGTTTATCCAATGCGTGCGTAACCCTTCCCAGTCAACACCCGGTGTACCCATGGCAGTGTTGTTAATGGTAGCGTTGATAGGGCCATTTTCTCTTTGCGCCAGCACTACGTCCAGCACAAGACAAACAAGTGCTGCCAGGCTGGATAAAAACAGCGGTGATCGCCAATGTTTTGCCAGCAGTATTACTATCACCACGCTTAAAAAAAGGCAGGCATAATAAACCGGTACGTGTCGCTGGCGCACCAGCGGGTCCACGATCTTCCGTTGTTCTACAAAGTTTTCAATACCAACTGCTTTTAATGCATCGCCCATTACAAAGAAGTAAAACATCAACTGGCCTGTAATTACCAGGTAAGCCAGGATGTGAATGAACCTTAGAATTTTCATGGCTGTCATAACTGTTTCGTTTTAAGGAGCACAAAGAAAGGATGGTAAAAAGGCGGAATCCTTGAGGTATGTCAATATTTTCGTATCAAAGAAAAATTTATGATTCATCCGCTCAGATCTTTTGTTGAACAAAGGGTTCGGTTGGAAGATGGTGCATGGGAAGCTTTTGAAAATGCAATTTCCCTGCGGAATTTGAAAAAGAAGGAGCTATTTCTTCGTGAGGGACAAATCTGCCGCCAGGTGGGTTTTATTAC
>JBAVMD010000017.1:0-2495 GCA_049689695.1 Chitinophagaceae bacterium
ATAACAAAAGGAGAGATTGAGCTTTTTGAGATCCTGATCAGGAGAAACAACCCCTTTCTTTATAAGATCGGGATGTCGTATGGGTATAACCATCAGGATGTTGAAGACCTGATGCAGGAAGCTTTTATATCTGCCTTTCAGCATCTCGATAAATTTGAACAGCGTGCATCATTTAAAACCTGGATAATTAAGATCATGATCAACCAGTGTTTTAAGAAAGCACAGAAAATGAACTACCGGAACGAAACAGCATCCGATACCAGCAAATATGAAAAAGCAATTCCAATGTTTGAAAATTCGCAAACGGTTGATACTTACAAAATGGTAGTAAACCGCGAACTCAGCCATGTGATCGGCAATGCGCTTACGCGGATACCGCTCGATTACCGGATGGTTTACTCGCTCAGGGAATTAAATGGATTGAGCACATCAGAAACGGCAGAGGCGCTTGCTATTACAGAAGTAAATGTAAAAGTAAGGCTCAACCGTGCCAGGCACATGCTTAGAAATATGGTTGAAAAAATGTATGCCCCGGAAGATATATTCGAATTCAACCTTGTGTATTGCGACAACATCGTAAACAAGGTAATGAAAGAGATTTGCCACGTTAAGGGATAGCCAGGCTTCCTTCTTATGAAACTACGGCAATCAGCATTAAAGCTGCAAACGCCAAAAAGAAATAGATAAATAACAGAACACGGTGATTGTATTCAATGTCATATTTATATGCCATTCGTTCTTTTATTTCCTGCAGGCGTTTCTCTTTTATACTTAAATAGAATACTACAGCCAATGGCAATAGCAGCAGTAAAATCTTTAAATAGTTTTTATCTGCCAAATGCTTATCCCCGGGGAAGAAATACTTCTTTCCGTAAAGCAACAATACGGCAATGAGAATATGGATCCAGGCCATGAATGTTATTGCCATTATCGCGCTGAAATAAGCAATCGCTCGTCTCGGTCCTTTTGAGTAATATGAATAAAAGAGATATGCGATATAACGCAAAGCTTTCATTTTTACAGGTTTTCAATAACAGATCTATAGCTTCTCCCGATAGGGATAACGTTCCCCTGTATTTCCACCGCTTCCGCATTATAAGAATCGATTTTTTTTACTGACACTATATAGGAACGATGAATGCGTTTGAAAAGCTGGCTGGGCAGCAATGATTCGATCTCGCTGGTGGTTAGCTTGGACATATATGTTTTTTGGGTGCTCACGATCTTAATATAGTCTAACTGGCTCTCTATATAAATTATTTCCGAATATAGTATCTTAACTTTCTTTTTTTGAACTGTAATAAAGAGGTAGTCTTTTGTATCGGCCGCTTCACTTACGTTCCGCGTTGTTGATTTTACCTTATTTACCGCTATCAGAAATCTTTCAAATTGAAATGGCTTCAGCAGGTAGTCCGTTACATTCAGATCAAAACCTTCCACTGCATATTGATGGTAGGCTGTTGTTACAATAACAGCCGGTGCATTGGTAATAGTCTTTAAAAATGCCATTCCTGTTAGCTTAGGCAACTGGATGTCTAAAAACATAAGATCAGTGCAATTGTCGCGCAGCCATTCAGTGGCATGAAGGGCGTTTTTAAAGGTGGCCTGCAATTTTAAAAACGGCACCCGTGCTATATAACCCATCAGCACTTTTGCAGCAAGCGGTTCGTCTTCTATAATAATGCATTTGAGATCAGACATGGCTCTGCAGATTTATTTTTAAACGGGCCGTAAAATCAGACTCGCATTGCTGAACAGATAAATGATAATCAGAATAAAGAAGCTCCAGTTGCCGCCGCAGGTTGGAAAGGCCGATGCGCTGTTTTCCGCCCTCTTCTGTTATGGGCTTGCCCGCCGAATTTTTTACAACCATTAGTAATTGCTTCTTATCAATTGAAAGATCGATATCAACAAATGGCTGGTCTATTGTTTCCGCTGTGCCATGCTTAAAAGCATTTTCCACCAGCGGCATCATCAGGAGCGGGGGCAGGGGAAGTCCCATATCCTCAATATCGTAATTAAAATTCACATCGAGCGACTCGTCGTACCGCAACTTTTCCAGCGCTATATAATCGCTGATGATCCTGATTTCCTGCTCTACCGGAATGCTCGGTCCGGACGTTTGATAAAGCATGAACCTTAAAATTTCTGACAATCGAAAAATAGATTCCGGGGCCAGGTCAGACTTATCACTCGCAAGCGAATAAATATTGTTTAAGGTATTGAACAAAAAATGTGGATTTGTCTGCGATCTCAAATAATTCAATTCGGCTGCTTGCTTTTCGATACGTAACTGTTGCGATGCCTGCCTGAGGTTTACATGACTATACAGATGCCTGCTTACACCGAACACGAAAACCGAAATGCTACAATATATCAATTGATAGCCCAGGTGCCCCTGCAGTGTGGGATACGTTTGTAAAAAACTGTAGATATCCAGTTTGAAGCCGAGCAAACGCCATGCGTATGAACCATAAGTATAAAGGAACAAATAC
>JBAVMD010000018.1:0-1661 GCA_049689695.1 Chitinophagaceae bacterium
GTTTATGCTAATGAATGGCTTACACAATTCACAAATCAAACTATCAAGAGTTTGAATCAAACCAAATGGAAAAACGTAATTCATCCCGCAGATTATGATTCTTTCCTGCTGCTGCTTAAAAATGATCTTACTAAGCCTGTTGCTGCAGTAAAAACACAATTCAGATTAAAAAACCAGGCTACCAACGAATTTCTCTGGCACCAGGTATCGCTTTCGCCATTCAAAAATGATAAAGATGAAGTGCAGTACTGGATAGGCTATATGGTAGATATTCATGCACAGAAAGTTTTCGAAGAAACATTGAAAGATAATATCGAGCTGAAACAAACGCAGGAATTGCTGAAAGAAAACCAGGGCATACTCGAAAACTACATCGGTGAATTGAACAGAAGCAATCACGAACTGCAGCAGTTTGCATACGTAGCTTCGCACGACCTGCAGGAACCTGTAAGAAAAATGCTTTTCTACAGCGATTATCTTTTAACGAACTATAAAGAGAATATAGACCCGAAAGGCACTGATTATTTAAATAATCTTCAATCGGCTGCACACCGCATGCGCAACCTGATCTATGGTATTTTATCTTTCTCCCAGATAAACCAGGAAAAGACCGAGCTGAAAGAAATTGACCTGAACAAAATAGCAGGTGAAGCCATGCAGGACCTTGAGATCGCCATCAGGGATAAAAACGCCATCATCGATCTGGGGAATCTTCCAATTGTAAGTGGCGACGAGCGAATGATCAGGCAACTGTTCCAGAATATCATTGGCAACTCGCTAAAATATTCAAGTCCTTCTAAGCAAACAGTTATCAAAATAAGCGCTTCTGAAAAAGGCGATTCAATGCAGGTTTCTTTTTCAGATAATGGTATCGGGTTCGATGAAAAATATCTACCGCAAATGTTCACGCTCTTTCACCGGCTTCATAATCGCCAGGATTATGAAGGAACAGGCATGGGGCTGGCCATCTGCAAAAAGATCATGGACGTGCATAAAGGGAGTATTCGTGCCGAGAGCACCGAAGGAAAAGGATCTGTATTTCATATTTCATTCCCTAATTATACGCTGGTAAGTTAAATTTGCCCTATGCCCGACTGGAAAATCCTTATTGCAGACGATGATCCTGAAGACAGGGAGATCATAGGTGATGCCATGCAGAAGCTGAGCCAGCAGAATATTCTGGGCTTTGCTGAAAATGGAGAGGCAGCCCTGGACATTCTCAATGACTGTTACAGCAACGGAGATGTCCCATGTCTTATCATCCTCGACCTTAACATGCCCCGCATGAACGGAACGCAAACCCTTCAAGCCATTAAGCAGGACCATCGCCTTAAAACCATACCGGTTATTATTTACTCTACTTCCATTAACCCCATGGAAAAAGAAAAGTGCCTGGAGTTAGGAGCACATTCTTACATGGTAAAACCAATTTCGGTGCGGGAAAGCATCGAGACAGCGAAAACATTTCTGGAGTTTTGTTCCCGATAAATTTCATCAATAAAAATTTATTGTCTACTAATTTGGTAGGATATTAAAGTACCCCTATATTTGATCTATCAACTGATCTGGTCATGATATCTTTCATCATAGCATCTTATTTTCTTTTAAAGCATTCGCTCAAAAATTCTCTCGGGCGATGTTGCTGATGTCCTTATAAAAGT
>JBAVMD010000019.1:0-1901 GCA_049689695.1 Chitinophagaceae bacterium
TCCCTCACCCCGGTCATTACTATCGTGGAGTTTTTGCTGCGGGGATTCGGGATGACAGTGAGTGGTTCATTAAACTCTACCGCACTGCTGCTCGCAGTGTTTACTTTAATAGTTCAATTTCACATCCTTCACCTTCCCCGGCAACCACACCTGCATTTGCGTTTGCCCGCGATTGGCCCAGGCGTAATAAGGAATAGCCGTGATGGTTTTGTTTTCGGTCTGAACGCTCATACCGTCTTTTGAAACTGTTACCACAGGTGCAGTTGCTGTTAATGCAATTACCGGTTCAGCAGCTATTGTAGAATTGATGGCAGTAAATGTTGTTCCCGATGGCAATACAATATTCCATGCTTGGCCATTGTTGTCAGTGCCTTCAATACAATACACAAGCGGACCACGCTGTATGGCTACACGGTCTTTTGTTTGACTGATCTCATTTCTTCCAACGATCATTTTTGTTTTCATCGGCAGTTGGAACCCCACTATGTCTCCCCTTCTCCAGGTTCTATTGATAACGGCGTATCCATTTTCAAGATCATAGTGTACCGCCCTTCCATTTACAGTGATGATTGTGGTAGCCGAATCTGCACTACTAAAATGATAAAGATCACCCGGCACAGCCTGGTTTTGCGACCAACCTGGAATTCTTATGTGCAATGCTTTTTCAATACGCTTGTTAGGATTTACCGTGAGTGTTATATTTCCATCCCAGGGATAATTAGTTTGCATCGATACATCGATATCTGTTTTGCCAAATACAAATTTTGTATTGCTTCCAATAAAAAGATTGACCCAGATGGCATTTTCAGACCGGCCGTAAATATAATCGCCCACAGAAGAAACAAGCCTTGCAATGTTTGAAGGGCAACAAGCCGTACCAAACCATTCACGCCTGTAATGCTGCCCGCGTGATGCAAGCGGGTTGCCATAAAAAAAACGATCGCCGCTGAGACTTAAGCCATCCAGCGAACCATTGTACAAACTTCTTTCCAGCACATCCATGTACATCGCATCGCCTGTAAGTTGGTTCATGCGCTGGTTCCAGAATACCATCCCAACAGATGCACAGGTTTCACAATACGCATTTTCGTTGGGCAGATCATAATCAACACTAAAACCTTCATTGCTGCCGGATGAACCGATGCCGCCGGTGATGTACATATTCCTGAACACTACATCCTGCCACACGGTTTTCATTGCGTTCATATAAGCCGAGTCACCGGTAACTGCTGCTACATCTGCTGCGCCGGTATACATGTACATCGCACGTACGGCATGGCCTGTGATCTCCTTCTGCGATTTAACCGGCACGATGTCCTGGCAATATTGCGGCGCTTTCCATTGGTCCCAGATCACGCCCTTGCCATAACCGCGACCGCGCTGGTCAAGAAACCAGTCAGCCAATTTCAGGTAGCGATCATTTTTTGTGGTATGATACAGCTTCATCAATGCCAACTCAATTTCCTGGTGACCGGTTACCCAATGCCTGTTCTGCAAACGAAACATAGAGTCGATATGATCTGCAAACCGAATAGCTGCATCCAGCAGTTTTCTTTTTCCGGTAGTATTGTAATATGCAACAGCGGCTTCCATAAGATGGCCTGCATTATAATCTTCATGCTTTTCCATATCGGTCCATCGCTGGCTGAGATCAGTAAGTGTGTAATAGGTATTAATGTAGCCATCCGGCAATTGCGCTGCCACGATCTTATCTACCCATTCATCTGCTTTCTTCTCCAGCGCTTCGTTGGGACGATTCTTTAATGAATACGCAATTGCTTCGAGCGCTTTGTATACATCGCTGTCATCATAATAAATGCCTTCATGCTTTTCACCTTTTTTATTAGCTACTTTTTCGAAGTTGCGGATGCGCGGCGTTTTTATTTCGGTTTGATAAATAC
>JBAVMD010000020.1:0-6068 GCA_049689695.1 Chitinophagaceae bacterium
TCTTTTAGGATTTATTAAGATTAGTTGCTGCATTTGCTTAGCGGTTTACAAGTTCAACAACAAATCCTGATAAATCCTAAAAGACCCTGATAATCCGCGTTCCCTTCTTTCTTGCCTGAATTAGAAATCCAACCTACATTTGACCCCATAAACTGCTATGCGCATGCGACACGACTGGACAATTGCTGAAATAAACGATATCTATCACACCCCTCTCCTTGAATTGGTTTACCGCGCCGCCACCATTCATCGCAAACACAATGAAACTGCCGAAGTGCAGGTGTGCACACTGCTTTCCATTAAAACCGGCGGGTGTTCTGAAGATTGCGCTTATTGTCCGCAGGCAGCCCGCTACAACACCGGCGTAAATGTGCACGCCCTTATGCAAACCGATGAAGTGATCTCGTACGCGCAAAAAGCGAAAGAAGCCGGCTCCACCCGCTTCTGCATGGGAGCTGCATGGCGCGAGGTGCGGAATAACCGCGACTTTGACCGTGTGCTTGAGATGGTAAAAGAAGTGAACAAGCTTGGTATGGAAGTATGCTGCACCCTGGGCATGCTTACCGAAGAGCAGGCCCATAAGCTGGCCGACGCAGGATTGTATGCTTATAATCATAACCTTGATACTTCATCTGAATATTATTCCGAGATCATCTCTACCCGTACTTACGATGACCGGCTTCAAACACTGGACAATGTAAGAAAGGCTGGCGTGAGCGTTTGCTGCGGCGGCATCATTGGATTGGGTGAAACGCATGGGGACCGCATCGGCATGCTGCATACACTGGCTACCATGCCGGAGCACCCTGAGAGCGTGCCTATTAATGCATTGGTGCGCATAGAAGGCACTCCTCTGCAGGACCAGCCCAAAGTAGATATCTGGGATATGATAAGAATGATCGCTACAGCGCGCATACTCATGCCTAAGGCGATGGTGCGTTTAAGTGCAGGAAGAACGGAGATGTCAGTTGCTGAACAGGCGCTTTGTTTTATGGCTGGAGCCAACTCTATATTCGCAGGCGATAAATTACTCACCACACCTAACCCGGCTTTCGAAGAAGACAATGCTATGTTTAAACTATTAGGATTGCAACCCAGGGAGGCGTTTAAAGAAGAGGGAGTTTTTAGTCAGCAGGTCATTTAGTCAATGAGGCATTGATCGAACCTCTTTACTTCATCGCATAAATACTGTTCGCCCCTTGCAGCATGCCGGATAGCTGTGATCATCTCCTGGCTGGGAGAATTCTTCGTAACATAACCGGAGGCCCCTACTCTCAGCATCTGGTTTACATAACTGATATCATTGTGAATAGACATGCCGATCACCTTGGTGGAAGGATTGTTCTTTGCGATCAGCTCGGCGGCCTGTATGCCGTTCATCGGCTCCATATTGATATCCATCAGGATCACATCCGGGGCATGGTCCTTCACCGCCTGAATGGCCTCTTCTCCATTGGAGCATTCGGCTACAATATCGATCTCCGGGTTTCGGCTGAGAATGAACACCCATGCCTGGCGTACCCGGCTATGATCGTCGGCTATGGCTACCTTTATCATATTCATTAAGCTTTTAAAGGGCATAGGCGTTGGTTTAAACAGGTTATGAAATCAACTGCAACCTACAAAAAGCAAGGCTGTGAAATTGCCCTATTTTGATGGCATAGGCATTTCCCTTTAGCGAGGCCTGAATGAACACTGTAGCGCGGGACGTTAAAATGAGCAAGTGGAAGGTTTAATGGTTTAATGGTTTACTGGTTTATTGGTCAGGTGTTCTATCATTATCTACTAATAAACCAATAGACCAATAGACCAAAATAAAAATTCCCCCGTGGACACGGGGGAACATCTTTAACCCTTAAAACAACCAACATGAAAAATTTCTGATACTATATTAAACAGCAAAAATGCGGCTAAGTTTAATGCAAAGAATGTTAAAACATCAATCCTGACAAAACTAAGACAAAGCCAGGTCCAGCACCTGTTGCATCGTTTTGACGTAGTGGAACTTAACGCCTTTTATAAAGCTGGAATTGATCTCTAAAACATCCTTCTCGTTCTGCCAGCAAAGAATGATCTCTTTCAATCCGGCTCTCCTGGCCGCCAGCACTTTTTCCTTGATCCCACCTACCGGTAACACCTGTCCACGTAAAGTGATCTCACCCGTCATTCCCAGATAATTTCTCACACGCCTGCCGGTAAATGCCGAAGCTATTGAAGTAAGCATCGTCACGCCGGCACTCGGCCCGTCCTTTGGCACTGCCCCTTCGGGCACGTGCACATGCAGGATCTTTTTTTCAAACATTGCAGGATTCAGGCCATATTTTTTGGCATTGGTCTGCAGGTATGTATAAGCCGTTGAGGCACTTTCCTTCATAACATTTCCGAGGTTGCCGGTAAGCTTAAGATCGGCCTTTCCATCGCTTAAGCTCGCTTCTACAAAAAGAATATCCCCTCCCACATAGGTCCACGCCAGCCCAACGGATACCCCTGCCATATTGGCCACCTTATACAACTCATTGCTGTAGCGAGGCTTGCCGAGGATCTTTTCCACCTCTACTGCTGTAAGCACAGATTTCAATTTGCCCTTCATGGCATATTCCCGCGCTTCGAACCGCATAATGGAAGCCAGTTGACGGTCAAGTTCCCGCACCCCGCTTTCACGGGTATAATCCTGTATGATCTTTTCTAAAATCTTATCGCCGATCTTGAATACGAGGTTAGCTAATCCATGCGCATCCCGCTGCTTCGGCACAAGGTGCCGTTTAGCGATCTCTATCTTTTCTTCTACAGCATAGCCGCTGAGATCTATCACTTCCATGCGGTCTCTCAATGCCGGTTGAATATTGTTGATGTCGTTTGCAGTAGCGATGAACAATACCTTGCTCAGATCGTATTCAAGCTCCAAATAATTATCGTAAAAAGTATGGTTCTGCTCAGGATCGAGCAATTCAAGCAATGCACTGCTGGGATCGCCACGAAAATCTTTACCAACCTTGTCAACTTCATCGAGAATGATCACGGGGTTGGAAGATTTGATCTTTCTGATAGATTGAATAACACGACCCGGCATAGCGCCGATATAAGTTTTGCGATGACCGCGCACTTCGCTCTCATCGTGCAATCCGCCGAGGCTGATGCGCACGTATTTGCGGCCAATGGCAGTGGCTATGCTTCTTCCCAAAGATGTTTTGCCAATGCCCGGAGGGCCAACAAAGCAAAGGATCGGGCTCTTCATATCACCCTTCAACTTTAAAACTGCCAGGTATTCCAATATGCGCTCTTTCACTTTATGCATGCCATAATGGTCCCTGTCGAGTACCTTGGCTGCCTTCTTCAATTCATAAGAATCTTCTGTGTATTCATTCCAGGGAAGCTCCAGCATCAGGTCCAGGTGATTGTAGACCACGGAAAAATCCGGCGTGCTGGGGTGCATGCGTTCCAGCCGCTCAATTCCTTTCTGGAAAAGTTCTTTAGCAGCCTGCGGCCATTTTTTTAATTCGCCCTTCTTCACCATTTCTCTTATCTCGCGCTCATTGCTATCGCCACCCAACTCTTCGCGAATACTTTTCATTTGCTGTTGCAAAAAATATTCACGTTGTTGTTTATCCAACTCCACTTTCGTTTTATTGGTAACCTTATTCTTGAGCTCAGCAAATTGCAGTTCTCTTTGAAGCAATTGCATCAATATATCTGCTCTTGCCTGCACATTGTTTAATTCAAGCAGCTTTTGCTTTTCCGCCAATTCGGTATTCAGGTTGCTTGACACGAAGTGGATAAGGAAAGAAGGATTTTCGATATTCTTCAGAATGATCGATGCTTCTGAAGGAATGTTCGGCGATAATTGTATGATCTGTGCTGCAAGGTCTTTGATGTTTGAAACGTACGCTTCAAAATCCTGGGTCTTGGGCGCTTCTTCTTCTTCCAGCAATTTGATCTCGCCTTTGAAATATGGATCTTCTGATGTGATGGATTGCAGCTTAAAGCGTCGCTTTCCCTGGATAATGATCGTGGTGCCGCCATCTGGCATTTTTATCAGCTTCACAATTCTTGCAACAGTGCCGATATCTTCAAGATCGCTTACGGTTGGGTCTTCTACATTACTGTCTTTCTGTGCTACTACTCCTATCAGTTTGTCTGCCTTGTAGGCATCATTCACTGCTTTAATGCTTTTATCACGTCCTACCGTAATGGGTAATACAACACCGGGAAAAAGCACTGTATTTCTAAGCGGTAAAAGGGGGAGTTCGTCGGGGACATCTATTTCTTGTCCGTTATCGCCTTCATTTTCGTTGAGGGGAATGATGGGTATAAAATCCATCTCATCTTCCGGGGCCGTCAAAAAATTCATTCTTTTTATCTGTATTAGTTTCGGTGACAAAATAACACCTCTCTCAGGATAATCCTATCATTTTGTAAGGAAAGGTAGAGGGCAAGAACGATGCCAGCAAGGATGAAGGCACAAGGTACAAGACAACAAGGCACAAGAAGCAACAAAAGACACAAGGGGTAACAGCATTACGCTGTTACCCCTTGTGCCTTGTTGTCTTGTACCTTGTGCCTTGATTTAGAATATTCTAAATCCAACATAAGCCTGGAAACCCTGGCTCTTCCACTTATCCTGGTTGTCTATATCATTGAGATTATTAAGACCTACCTGGTAGCGTGCGCCAGCTTTAAATCCGGCAAGGTTGAGCTGAATACCACCTACCATGGAGAAATCGCCTTTCTTGAATGCTTCTTTTCCATTCTCGAGAAGGTTTTTATCCTGGTCCATCAATATTCCAAATTGTGGCCCGAGCTGCAGGCTCAATGGCTTGATAGGACGATAGCTTAATAAAAGTGGCACGCTCAGGTAATTCAGTTTTACATTTCTTACATCTGCAATGCCGTGCGGATAGATGTCGTTAAAATCACTTGAGGTTCTTGTGTTGGCCTGGTTCCAGAGCACTTCCGGCTGAATGCCCCATTTCTTATTGAAGTTGATCTCGGCAAAAGCACCAAGGTTGTAGCCGTGCCTGAATTCATCTTCAAAAGATTTACCATCAACCTTAACAACGTTTGCGCCACCCTTAACGCCTACATGAAAACCTTGTGCAAAGGAGACGGTAGTGATGGCCATAGATAAAAAGAGGAAAAAGGAAATTTTACGGTTCATAAAGTAAGTTTTACGGTTCGGCATAAAAATTCAAGATATATGCCAACGAAAAAAAACTGCTTGTAAAGTTCTGTTAACGGCACTGCAAATTAACAAATCAGAAATTAAATCCAGCCATTACCGTGTAAGCCATGCTGAAACGATCGTCTGCTTCCGGCAGATAATAATCGAACAACACCTGTGGCATGATGAAAAATTTTCCGATGCTGTAATCAGCACGAATGATGAACGAAACAGATTGCGCACCAAATCCCGTTTGCTCGGATATCTGCTGGTTACTGGGCAGTATGTTGTTCCTGATCACCGTTGATGTAGACTGGTACGATGTATTGAAGCCGAAGCGCTGCGTACTGCCTGACACCAGCAGCACAGGCGTTAAAGTAAATCCATCCTCTTTACTGAACAGCTCAAACCAGGAGAAATTATATTTCAGTGAAATAGTGGCGGCAAGATCATGTACCGATTCTTCATTCCTCACGGTAATGAACCCACGCTGCGAGCGCTGCAGCCACCGGTTCCATACCAGCACCTGCTTCTTCTCATACTCTTCCTTGCTGCCCCAGCCATAGCTAACGGATATGGAGGGACGCAATTTCCATTTCTTTATACCAAAATAGGCGAATACCTCCTGCTGGATCGGGGTATTATAAAAAGGCAGAGAATCTTTACTGAAGTATTTCGTGAATGCAATGCCTGTTGTAATGGTTTTACTCCTTAGATAATCGAAAGAAGGGCTCAACGAAAACTGGTAAAAGCCGGTATTGCCTCCATCCAGTAAAAGAAAACCGGTTGCGGCAAGTCCTAACCCGCTTTTATGATAATAGCCAACCGAGGGCGAGACCAGCAGCTTTTTTTCAGTTGTAAAAACAAAATTGTTCTTATTCTCAAAGCTGAAGTACCCGGTGCCTATACC
>JBAVMD010000021.1:0-3047 GCA_049689695.1 Chitinophagaceae bacterium
GTGCACAGCCTCTCTTTCCGTCTCTGCGTTTTCCTTTGCGTCTTTGCGTGAAATCTTCCTTTGCAGTAAAAAACTATACAATGAAAAATCTTTTCTTATTTATTGCCACTGCTCTTTGTACAGGTTCTGTATCGGCACAGGAATTAAGCGCAAAGCTTGAAGAGTACATGCAGGCCCGTGTTAAACAAAACAAATTCAACGGTGTTGTATTGGTAGCGAAAGATGGAAAGGTACTGTTGCACAAAGGTTATGGCTGGCGTGATGCGCAAAAGCGCATCCCGCACGATGAGCAATCCATTTTCCAGATAGGCTCCATTACCAAACAATTCACAGCAACTATTGTTTTATACCTGCAGGAAAGAGGGAAACTCAACGTGCAGGATAAACTCAGCAAATACATTCCTGACTATCCACAAGGCGATAAGATCGCTATTCACCATTTACTTACCCATACTTCGGGCATTTTTAATTATACCAATAATTCCAGCTTCATGAACACGGAAGTGACTAAGCCAATTGCTATTGAAAAATTGGTAGACGTTTTCCGCGATAAGCCGCTGGATTTTGAGCCGGGGTCAAAATTCAGTTACAGTAATTCAGGATACATTCTGCTTGGCTACATTATTCAAAAAGTTTCAGGCAAGTCTTATGAGCAAATGGTAAGAGAGGTCATCTTTCATCCTCTGCAAATGCAGCAGAGCGGTTTTGATTTCACAGCATTGAACAGTGCCGGTAAGTCCATCGGTTATCTTGCTTTGAACACTGATACAGTAGTATCGCGCATTGTGGATTCAAGTGTTTCTTATGCGGCAGGTGCTATTTACAGTACTGCCGGTGACCTGTATAAATGGCACAAAGGATTGTATACTGAGAAGACGATCAAACAATCATCTTTTGTACAGGCGTACACACCTTTCAAAAATAAATATGGATATGGTTGGGGAATAGATACGCTAAACGGCAAACGTGTTATTTCTCATAATGGCGGCATTTTCGGATTTGTGTCAGACATGTGGCGGGTGCCGGCAGACAGCGCATGCATCATCATACTCAGCAACAGACCCGATGAACTGAATGTTATAACGCGTAATCTGTTTGCAATCATTTATAACCAGCCTTACGAAATACCCCGCGAAAGAAAAATCATAGAAGTGCCGGAAAGCACGTTGCAGCAATATGTGGGAGAATATGAGCTGAGCCCTACTTTCAAAGTAAGCGTCACCTTAGAAAATGGCAAGCTTAGAACACAGGCTACCAATCAACAAAAGATCGATCTGTTTGCAGAACGTGAAAACTTTTTCTTTATGAAAGTGGTGAATGCGCAGGTAGAATTTCTGAAGAATGCAGAAGGAAAAGTTGACCGGTTGGTGATATACCAGGGAGGGAAGGAGCAAACAGCGAGGAGGATAGAATAAGTTTCGGGTTCTTTAGTTCAGAGAACCTGACGAAATAAATTTTCATCAATATCTCAGAACTGAAGAACCCGAAACTTTAAACACGAAACCAGCAACTGATTTATCCCAATCCTGGTCCTGTCTGGTTTCCGCTGTTTCTCTTTTCACTTGTAAGATCGTTCAGATCTGCATCCAATGGACCCACGTTATCGCGTTCGCTGCGCTGGCTGCTGCCGTAACCGGTAGCGGTTTTATCTTCATTGAAAGCGCTTCCGGTAAAGCGTTGCGGATTAGGTTCGTGTTTTCCGCTTGCAGGCTTATCATTCTGATCATCCCAATCCTGGTTGCTTTCCTGACCGCTGGTATCTTCCCGGCCAGTCCCTTCTTTGCTTAATCTTTCAGGATTTGGTTCTTTTGAACCACTGGTGCGTTGATCGTTCTGATCATCCCAGTTTTGATTGCTTTCCTGTCCAAGGCTGCTATCTTTTCTTTTATTGTCGTCCATGATTGTATGTTTTAAATTTTAATAAATAATGAATAAGTAATAATTAAATAGTTTAATCCCTGTTAGCGCTGCCCGGCTCTTTCCTGGTAGACAAATCGCTTTCCTGGTCGGGACGCATAGAACCTGTTGTTCGAACAGGATGTCCCGGCTGATCTTCGGAATAGCCTTTATTCTGTTGGTTCCGTTCTTTTTTTTTCGCCGCCCTGTCTGCCACATTCTCCTTGCCCGTGTTTTCGTCCTGGATAAATTTCTTTTGATCCTGGTTAGGCGGCAGCGATGATTTATTTGCCATAACGATTGATTTATCAGCATCATTAACTTTTTTGGATAATGATACCTTATATATAAGGCTAAAAAAATGATGCCTGTTTTATTAAAGCGGGCAGAGGAATAAGTGGGGAAATGCCTCCACGCGATAGGGATAAATAAGCACGGATTGAAAGAAGGATTTATGGATTACACGGATATTGTCTTTAGTACACAGTGCATGCTTAATTTTTAAACACGCACCTTATACTCATTCTTAATCCGTGTAATCCTAAAATCCTTCTTTCAATCCGTGCTTACTCTTTAATCCATCATCGAATATTCATCTTACTATGTTGGATTTTTTTTAAGACAGTTATTGCTTTCTTGGAGGTTTTTCAATCACTCTGCAACCAGTGATAAAAAATAATTTTAGTGCAACGATGTTGCCATAATACATTTCGTGAATAAAAGAGTTACAATTAATTTAAAGTTTCAGTCCCGGTATTTTATACCCCCTATTTTCCAACGATGTTGCTATTAAACCGGATGTAGTAAACCAACATACATTTCACTATTAAACTTAGATCTTATGAGGATTTTTAGAAACCGTCTTGCTATGCTGTCTTTAGCTGCTCTGTCACTACTGGCAGTTTCCTGTAAAAAAGATGCAAAGGCACCCGCACAATCAGATGAAGTTTCAAACGATGTGCTGGCAAAAATTTACCAATTAGGCTATGGCACCAGCAATGTTCAGAAGCATCCGGAAGGATACCTGGTTGAGGGTGACATTGTAATTACAGAAGAAAGCCTGAACCAACAACCGGAAACGCAGTTCCTGCGCATTGCCGGAGAAGAGCAGTATCGCACGTATAATTTAGTAGGCTCTTTGCCACGCACTA
>JBAVMD010000022.1:0-3130 GCA_049689695.1 Chitinophagaceae bacterium
CCCATAACTGGTATACCTGTTTGAGTTTATCAGTATCGTTTTTAAGGTAATTCTGCAGCATCAAGAACCGGATATAGTTACCGGTTTGAAATCTGTTTAATGTTGGGATTCTTATGGGTATTTGGATAAGTTTTTCGAGATAACTTTTTGTATAATCTGCATAGGCGGCAGGGAGGTTGGGAAAATGTTCACGAACAGCGTACTCTATCATTTGCTCATCTGCTGCAATTACGAAGGTCGTACCTTCTACGAAAAGGAATAATCTTATCGCCTCAAGGATTTCAATCACTGATTTGGGAAGGCATCTGTCTAGGTCGTCCACGACTACAATAACATGCTCAGCTTTTGATGTTTCAATAAGCTGCTTAAATTCCTCACGAAAACTTTCTATCTGGTTAGTGACTGTATCTTCTTTATCTTGTTCATTAAGTAGCTTCTCATCTTCATCTGGCATGGTTAAATCTTTGGCTTTACCGATTGCCTTGGTAAAAAAAGAACCCATAGGAACTCCCGATACGGCAGTAAGTGCTGCACTAACTGACAGTTTCGCCACCTTTAGCCAGTTGACACGACCAAGCAGTGATTTTGCCAGTTTCTTTACTTTTTCATCTCTAGGTTGCAATTTGGCAAGCTCCAAAATGACCTTTTCCATTAATGCGGTTTTGACATCTTCATAGCCTTGAAATAACCAGCCATTAAAAACTATTACTTGAGAATTGGAAACTTTAATTGTCCTTTCATTTGCAGCCTTTTCTTGAAGAATTGTCAGAATAGAAGATTTTCCTACTCCCCAATCACCATAAATACCGATCGTAAGCGGGCGAAGATGGTTTTCCGAAATAATCTCTATAACTGTTTGGGCTATCTTATCGTGTCCCAACAAATCAATGTTGGTCTCTTTATCATTCCACATGGGCAGCAGTGTTTTGTTGCAGACTACACCATCACAAATAACGCCACAGCCATTTCCGTATTGAAAATTGACATTTTGGCAGTAGATATGCTGATGTGAGTGTTGTACCACGGTAAAGCAGTTCCCAATCTTAAAACTGGTATTTCTCCGAACATCGTTTGCCATCAATAAAAAAGCAATCCGGATATATTCTTACTGCAAATACACAAATGCCTGAAATACAAATTCAACTCCCCCCTAATCCTTATACACCACATACCTCTTCCGCATCTTTTTATAATCACTCAGTCCTGGTTCCCACGTCTTACGAATCTCCGCTTCGGAAACGCCATCGATGATCTGTTGCCTGAATAAGCCGGAGCCTATCTGTACTTCGATGCTGTTCATTCCCTGCTTTGCTTTGAATCGAAGAATTTTTCTTTTTGCGGCGATGCTTTGTATAGCTCCTTGATCCATTGCCGAGACTAAAATTGTCTATTCTTCCGATTCTCTTTTTGATTGTTTTTTTGTCTTCAATAACACAAAAGAAAAAGCGCAAAGGTTGCCTCGCATACATCCGTACATTTGTATAATGCAGCAACTATAGAAAACTAATCTACGACACCAGGCGTGTATCCAAACCAATAAAAAAATAATAGGTATGAAAGCGATAGGATTCAGAAAGTCACTTCCAATTACAGAACCGGATAGCTTTATAGAATTTGAATCTGACATTTCACAACCTGCCGGGAAAGACATTCTTGTAAAAATCAATGCTATTGGTATTAACCCGGTTGATTATAAGATCAGGCAAAACAGTGCCAAAGAAATACCACTTGATACCCCAAAAATAATCGGATGGGATGCTGCAGGAATAGTTGAAGCAATAGGGAGTGAAGTAGAACTTTTCAAAAAGGGGGATGCGGTATATTATGCAGGAGATATTACCCGTAGCGGTTCTAACAGCGAATACCAGTTAGTTGATGAACGTATAGTTGGTTTTAAGCCAAAGACATTATCAGATGCCCAGGCAGCAGCTATGCCGTTAACTACATTGACGGCATGGGAAATGCTGTTCGACCGTATTCGTGTCAATGAAAAGGATAGAGCCAAATCTGTTCTGATTATTGGAGGCGCAGGTGGTGTAGGTTCAATCGCTATTCAACTGGCTAAACAGGTGGCTGGGTTAAAAGTAATTGCAACAGCATCACGTCCCGAGACAGTGAACTGGTGTAAAGCACAAGGCGCTGATGTAGTGATAAATCATAAGAATTTAGTGGAAGAAGTGCGGAATGCGGGATCTAAATATGTAGATTTTATTTTAGACCTCGTAGACGCTAATCAATATTGGGATGCGATGTGTGAACTTATAAAACCGCAGGGACATATTGCATCCATTACAGGTTCGGCAACACCAGTGGCCTTGAATAAATTGAAAAGCAAGAGTGCCTCGTTTAGCTGGGAACTCATGTATACACGTAGCACTTTTCAAACTGATGATATGCTCGAGCAGCATCATATCCTCAACAAAGCAGCAACTTTGTTTGACAATGGCACCCTGACATCAACACTGAATAATACACTGCACGGTTTTACCGTGGCTAATTTAAAGGAAGCTCACCGTTTGCTGGAAAGCGGTAAAGCAATTGGTAAAACTGTGATTGTATATTGAAAACAGAATTGCTAAGCCCTGATTTTACAAACCTGATGTTATGCACAGTCATTTCACGGTCCCGGACTTCCATTGTGAGACAAGCCGCCCCTTCACGTCAACGTCTGAAATCTCCAAATAGGAAAGCTTCCCTTTCGCCGCTTTGTTGAAAAGCTTTTGGAAATCAATGAAAAGACGGTATTTGTCATTTAAGACATACGAGAAGCTTTTTATCTCTTTCCATTTGCCACCTTTAAGGCTCCAGACAGTTATAGCTTTATATCTGCTGGCGCAACTTGAATAGTACTGGCCCAACTCGCTTTTACCATCTTCATCAATATCACCGATACTAAAAACACTCTTTGGATGACAGCAGTATGAATCTGTCTCGATTCTTGGTATTTCTGAATTGGAGAAGTAATAAGATTGTCCTTCCTCGCACCTGTTTAGAGGATTCAGGACAAAGACATAATCATTTTTGCCATCTTTATCAATGTCACCTACGTTATTCAAGCCTTCAAAATCTTTAATTGATTGGCGGCTATTAAGTTTCTCTGGTTTGCAAAAGCTTCGTTTTATTGTATCGT
>JBAVMD010000023.1:0-3873 GCA_049689695.1 Chitinophagaceae bacterium
CCTTTTACCGTTACACTCACGCCAATTACAGGGACGCCTTCAGTATTGGTGACGCGGCCGGAGATCACATCATTTACGCTTTGATCGCCGGTTTTTTCATCTACATTAAAGCCCTGCCCGTCCTGAAAATTTACAGGCCCCGGCTGAGTAATTTTCTTAGGATTTTCTTTTGAAAGAAGAATGACGAATGCATTCTCTGAAACCTTTTTGTATTTGAGGCCGGTGTTCTTCAGCACCTGCTCCAATATTTTTTCTATTTCTGCATTTGCATCAGTAATTGCATTGACGGGCTTGGCGCCGAGTGAAGGATCGGAAAAAAGAAAATAAACGCCTTTTTGCTTGTTCAGATCTTTAAGCACATTGAACAAGGTCTGTTTCTCATTAGGTTGATTCTGGTTGTTGGTTTGCGAGAATAAGCCGAAAATGCCTTTTTTCTTTTCGTTAGATGCATAGCTCGTCTGGGCCTGCATTGCCTGCACGCACAGGCTAGTGGCCAGTACCATGCACACAGCTCGTTTAAGATACAAGGAATGTAATATGATTCTCATTGTTGCAGCGTTTTAGTCGTATTAAGAATTCATGGCTTGTTATGGGTTCGTGATCATGATCCGGCCATCTTTTCGGACCACTTTAAAATCAAGGGTAGCTTCCAGCGACTTTAACAGCACATCCAGGTTATCATTGGGCATGAACGCAGTAATGGTTTTACGGGCCAGCGAATCATCGGTTATTATTATTTCTTCTCCGTAGTGTTCTTTAATAAGAACAACTACATCTGCCAAAGAGGTATTATCCAGCACGATCTTCTTCTCTTTCCAGGCAAGTACAGCTTCTTCTTTCACAGCTTTTCTTTCGAGCTGACTGTTATAAAGCTCGATGAAGTCACCGGGCACCATGCGTGTCTCTTTTCCATCTTTAGTACGAATAAGCACACTGCCTTCTGTAAGCATAACGCTTGATCTGTCAGCGCGGCTGGTCACATTGAATTGCGTACCCGTTACTACAATGTCGAGCTGATTGGTGTGAACAATGAAACGGCTTTTACCTGCGGTTTTTTTCACTTTGAAGAAAGCCTCGCCTTTGATCCATACTTCCCGCTCATTTCCATTGTCCCATCCGGAAGAAAAAGAGATGCTGCTGTTGGCATTCAGTATTACTTCCGAGCCATCGGGTAATTGCTGGGTGCTCAGTTGACCATAAGCGGTCTGGATAGAAGATTGCCTCTTAAGACTGGTCCATAAATAAGTGCCGGCTACCAGTAATAGAACCGCAGCGGCCGCGCTCAACCACCATTTACGGCGGGAAGCTTTCATTTCGATAACAGGTGTTTCTGCAGGGGCAAGTGATGCCATTAAACGCTCATTGGCTGCGCTCACCTGTTGTGCAGGCACTTCGGGCTCATTTACTATAATGGTTTGCATGCAGGCAATTGCGGCATTCACCAATTCCTGTTGGTCAGAATGTTGCGTCAGCCATTGCTGCCATTCAGTTGCTTTCGCGGGATCAGACTTAAAATACCAGGCCTGGAATTGTTCGTCTGTCAGTATTTCTTCCACACTTTGAAAAACTTTTTCCATATTTAAATATCAATTGATGCATTCATGTGCAGCTTCACGAGACTTTGTAACCATGCGTGCTAAAGTTTTTTATCGAAAGCAGTCTTTTTTGCTAAAATTGCAGGAACGATTGCCTGCGGGATCATTTGAAACAGCCTTATTTGCATTCAAAGGAGTATGATATTACATTATGGGAGTCATTCCTTTCGGGGGATGCGGAAGCCTTCGGGCGGTTGTTTAAAAACAATTATCCTCACCTGTTTCAATATGGCAGCAAGATCTGCGGCAATCAGCCTTTGCTGGAAGATACCATACAGGAACTTTTCCTGGAAATATGGAAAAACCGCAATGCCGTTCCAACACTTTCCGTAAAAGCATACCTGCTTAAGGCGCTCAAATACAAATTGCTGAAGGAAATGGCGCGCAATAATCTTACATCTTACCGGGATGAGATCGGAGAAGACAGCGCTTTTGACCTCAGTTATGAGGCACTGCTGGTAGCAAGGCAGGAAAATGAGGAAAAAACGCAGAAGGTGATCCGTTCGCTCGAACAACTATCGCATCGCCAGAAAGAGATCATCTATCTTAAATTCTACCAAAATCTTAGCTACGAAGAGGTAAGCGCTGTTATGAACATCAACTACCAGGCAGCCAGGAACCTGTTGTACCAGGCTATAAAGGCGTTGAAGAAATTGGTTTAGGGTTTCGGGTTCTTAATTTCTGAAGTTGCTGCAATAAATAGCAACAACCATGAGTATAAGAACCCGAAACTCTAAACCCGAAACCCAAAACCAATTACAAAACCGCAATTTTCGGCACTTATATGCAAATTCCTTCATCGTGAAAAGCAATGGTAACCATTTGATGTTTAAATTCGTGGCTCCCTTAAAATGCCGATCTATGAGCATGGTTGATTCATTAGAAAAGAGTCCGGTCACAATTTTTCCCAATATCAAGGAAGGTTCTCGCTATGTAGCGCAGGAAATTGCTTCGCTGATACGGCAAAGACAGGCACGCAATGAAAAATGCGTGCTTGGCCTGGCAACGGGCTCTACTCCTAAAACATTGTATGCGGAGCTGGTTCGCATGCATCGTGAGGAAGGGCTGAGTTTTAAGAACGTGATAGCCTTTAACCTGGATGAATATTATCCGATAGATAAGGATGCGCTTCAGAGCTACGACCGGTTCATGAAGGTGAATCTCTTCAATCACATCGATATAGATCCTGCCAATTGCCATATTCCCAATGGTGAATTGCCCAAAGACCAGATCAAGCAGCATTGTATAGAATATGAAGAGCTGATGGAAAGTTCAGGTGGCATTGACCTGCAGATCCTTGGCATTGGGAACAATGGCCATATCGGATTTAATGAACCGGGTTCCAGCATTCATTCAAAAACAAGGCTTGTGCCGCTGGAAAACACTACGCGTGTAGCCAATGCATACGAATTCCAGCATATTTCACAGGTGCCGCGGCTTGCGCTTACAGTGGGCATCTCCAATATATTAAGGGCCAAGCGCATCATTCTTATGGCGTGGGGAATGCACAAAGCGCCCGTGGTGCAGAAGTCAATAGAAGGTAATGTTACTGAATCCATCCCTGCCAGCCTGTTGCAACAGCACAGCGATTGTCTTTTTGTGTTGGATGAACAGGCAGCTTCGGAGCTAACGCGCATTAAATCCCCCTGGCTGACTGGTGAAATTTCATGGACGCCTGCTATGATCAAAAGGGCCGTAGTGAATATGGCCCTGAAGCTGGGCAAACCTGTGCTTTCTCTTACCAATAATGATTATAATGAATCGGGGCTTAGCGATCTTTTGGTAGAGAAAGGCGATGCTTACGAAATAAATCTTGAAGTATATTATATGCTGCGCGACAGCATAACAGGCTGGCCTGGTGGAAAGCCAAATGCTGTGCTGCCGAATCATCCCGAGCGCTCGGAGCCTTATCCAAAACGCGTGGTCATTTTTTCTCCGCACCCTGATGACGATATCATAAGCATGGGCGGCACTTTCCAGCGTCTGCATGACCAGGGGCATGATGTGCATGTTGCTTACCAGACCTCAGGCAACATTGCCGTGACCGATGAATTCGTAACAAGGTTCCTCGATTTTGCCGTGGGCTTCGAAGAAATTTCGGGTATTGATACCAGTAAGTCAGGCAAGATACTGGCCGATGCAAAAACATTCCTGCAGAATAAGAAATCAAACCAGGTTGATACGCCTGAAATAAGATCTATTAAAGGTTTGATAAGAAGATGTGAAGCAAGGGCTACCTGCCGTTATGTGGGATTGAAAGATGAGAACTGCCATTTTC
>JBAVMD010000024.1:0-10552 GCA_049689695.1 Chitinophagaceae bacterium
CTTTTTGCACTCAATGCAAACCTGGTGGAGATCTTATACTCCCTTACCGGTAAAACTTCATCGTCGGAAAAAATGGAAGCTTCATGATTAAGATTGCTTCCTGCAGGCATAGAGATCAATAATAATAAAGCACAACCTGCAATTACGTTAAGTTTCCTGTTCAACATCGTTTTCGTTTTTGCGTAAAACAATGCCGACCCTGAGGGTTTGGATTACAATCAACGTTTTTGCATAGGGATAATTGGAGAGAGATTGGTTACAGTTCTGCCGGGGGTACGGACATTAAGGTTTCTCATTTGTCCGGAGAGCCTGTAACAGTGAATCAACAGGACAAATGTAATCAGCACTTCTGGCACCTCATAGGGTTTGATACCAAGGAAATTTACGATCAGCGTGTAAGGATGTGGGTTCCACTGATTAAGGTTTTGAAAAAAGCTGAGATTAATTTTTCTTCCGGATTTGGGATAACGGGAATAAAGAGAAGCACGGATTGGAAGAAGGATTTATGGATTGCACGGATTACGGACAATCTGAGTGATTTTACAAGCATGCCAAACTAATTAATTGCATCATTTATCTCGCGACTCACTGGTCAGTGAGACATATATATAATGATACTTTGATCCCGTGCGGCTTGTGCGCTTTCCTATCCGTGCAATCCATAAATCCTTCTTCCAATCCCTGCTCCTTCCTGATAACGAAATCTTAAAATATATCCACAATTGCATCCCATTAATCGCTTTTGCGTAATTTTATCCTTCATCAAATTAAAAGGAGGTATTCATGATATCTACAGATATTACATGGGCACCTTCGGTAACTTTCTAGTTGGCCGAACTGTCCGTTAACATAATCTGAGGCTTAATAAGCCGAAACCACCGGGAACGGTGGTTTTTTCTTTTAGTAACTTCATCCTTATGAACATTCTTGTAACCGGCGCTACCGGCATGGTTGGCGCAGAAGTTATCAGGCAGGCAATTGTTGATGACGGCATCACCACGGTCACCGCCATTGCCCGCAAACCTTTATCCATTGAACATCCCAAACTCACTACGGTCATTCATGATAATTTTATCGATTATTCCGCTCTTGCACCGGTATTTGCAAAGCACGATGCCTGTCTCTGGTGCCTCGGCATTTCGCAACTGCAGGTTAGCAAACAGGAATACGAAGTGATCACATACGATTATGCGGTAGCTGCTGCCAAAGCAATGCTGCAGGCAAACCCAAATATTCATTTCTTATTCGTTAGCGGAGAAGGTGCAGATTCAACCGGGCAAACACGCACACTCTTTGGCCGCATAAAAGGAAAAACGGAAAACGCCTTATTGCAGATAGGCTTCAATAAACTTTACCTTGCCCGGCCGGGCGCTATACGACCCATTCATCAAAACCCCAACGCTCCTTTTCTTTATAAAGTAATGATCCCGCTTTTTCCTTTGATGGAATTGCTCACTCCTGGCAAGGTCATCAACTCTGTTCAGCTTGCAAAAGCCTTGCTGCACATTGTAAAAACACAGCCTGAACAGGTAATGTTCAATAACAGGGAGTTGAAGCTGAAGGCTTCGCCTTTATGAATCCCAAGAGGCAATCAGAGAGGAAAGGCGAAGCCTTTGCCGGGAAGAGGCTTCGCCTTTTTTCTCCGCGATATCGTTGGGAGTGTGAAAGGCGAAGCCTCGGCCGCCCCACTTTTATGGAATTTTTACATACCTGCGTCTCATCGTTTTACAAAGAGTTTTTTTATATTACGTTCAAAGCCCCGTGCATGCGTTTTTACACCCTGCTTATTTTTACAGCATCGTTCTTTTCTCAAACTCTTGTGGGGCAGGAGGCGGTTAATACTTCTTCACCTGAATGCATACTTGCGGCTAATCGTCTTGTAGACGAAGCGTTCACACTGATGAAACAACATTATTACAGGAAAGATTCGGTTCAATGGGATGAGCTGATATCGTCCGTAAAAACCAGGCTCAGCAAATCTACAGATTGCGCGGCGGCACAGGAAGCACTGCAATGGTGTTTTAAAGAAATGAAAGAGCGGCACAGCTTCGTGATGCCCGCAAAAAAAGCTGAAGTTTATAATGGCAATATCAACAGCTCCGGCCTCGCTTCGCTAGGCCAGTTGTCAGGACCTATCAATTATGAATTGGTTGAAAGCGACATAGCCTACATCAACATACCCTGGCTTACATCCGCAGATAAAAATATCTGCACTGCATTTGCTGACAGTATACAGCAGGTGATCGCGGCTTTCGATAAACAGGGCGTTACAAAATGGATCATCGATCTGCGCAACAATACCGGCGGTAATTGCTGGCCAATGCTTGCAGGCCTCGGCCCTTTACTGGGGAATGGAGTGCATGGCTATTTTGTATCCGCTGATGAAAAGATCCCGTTCAGTTACCAGGATGGCGCTGTTATGCAAAGCAGGCATACTCGTTGCACTGTCAGCAATCCTTACAAACTAATTACTACTCCCAGATCTATTGTGGTGCTTACAGGCCCAAATACGGCCAGCGCCGGAGAAATAGTTGCCATAGCATTTAAAGGCAGAAAGAATGTGCAGCTTTATGGCGAACCTACGGCAGGACTTACTACCGCAAATGCAACTTATAAATTATCTGATGGCTCTTTGCTGGTGCTCACAGTTTGCAAAGAAGCAGACCGCCACGGTAATATTTTCGAAGGGCGTATTCAGCCGGACCAACTGGTGGCTTCCATCCGCGGTAAGGATGCGGTGAAATCTGCTGCATTGATGTTTTTGCAGATTGAATAAATTCAATTAAGCCCTGATCTGTGGCGCTAACTCCTGTTCCTTTAGAATGGTCCTGGTGAACGCACGTCCATTGAGTGTTCCTTTCACAATAATGGATTTGCTTTTTGAAGGAAGTGCGCGCAGTGATGCCAGCTCAACTCTCCATAAAGTATTTCCTTTACGTGGGCTCAGCATTATATTCTGATTGCTTGTTTGCGCTTTGCCAATGGCTACAGGGTATTTCTCTTCGGCAAAAACAGCCGCGGAAAATTCAACATTGCCGTATTGCACGCTTTTAATTACAGGCTTTGCTTTGCCGCTTGTTTCAATATAGATCACGCGCATGGTATCCGGCCCTTTTAAAGGATTGCCATTTTCATCAACCGGAATGTTGCCGGGGAAAGAAATTGAAAAATAAGCATACGTGTTCTGTATACCTGTTTTAGTTTGGGCGCATGCGCTTAACAGGCAGGCCGCTGAAAAGAATATTATAGATAGAAAATTCTTCATTGTTCAAGGTATGTATTTGCATTTATCGTGCCTGAAAAAAAACCGCTGCCGCATATAGCCGGCAACGGTTTTAAATATTTGTTAGAATATGATCGGCTGTTACTTCTTCATTACCCTTGCGGTATAATGCTTGCCATCTACAAATACATCAAGCATGTATATTCCACGGCTCACTGCATTCTGTCCGCTAATGGTATAGAATACTGTTCTGCCTCCGTCCTGCGATGTACGCTTGATCAACTTACCGCTTGCATCGTACAATGAGAACAGCAACTTGCTTCCGGGCAGCCTGGTAAAGCGAACACTGATGTTGTTGCTGAACGGATTGCCGAGCACGATCATCTGCTGTCTGATCAGATCGTTCTTCACGAGGATGGTATCGCTGGTAAGCAGATAGCCGTCTGAATGTTTCATTCTTATCCGGTAGTAATTGTACTGCGCTACATCAGGATCGTTCATCGTATAGCTGGAAGGTGAGAACTTGTTGCCTGCTGCAGGCACCGTACGCAGTGTACGGAAGTTAACGCCATCGTATGATTTGTCTACGTCGAACTCGGTACTGCTGATCTCTGCAGATGTAGTCCAATCCAGTACAATCCAATCCTGATTGAGGCGGCCGGTAAGTGTAAGAATGGTATTCATTCTGCCCGGTATGCCGGCGCCAAATCCGGAGAAGCCGTTTTCAAAAGTATACGTCAATGTATAATGCGCTCCCAACGTGCCGCGCACAGGCGTTACCACCTGTACGGTTCCGGGTCCATCGGGTTGTGCGTTCAACGGAGTAACATTTGAAATGGCTGATGGAACCTTCACTAACTGAATGTTATTCCATGATTGTCCCGTTGCAGCTTCCCATCCTTCTTTTTCAGCTTTAGTGTAGTAGAAAGTTACTTCATACTTACCCGCCGGATTATTGGTTGCAGGAACAATGCGGAAAGTTTTATTCATCAGGTAATTGGCCGGCGTTCTGTTCCAGAATTGTGAAACACCCGTTCCTGCCCTGTCTATCGTTACCTGCGTACATCCATAATTGCTGGTAGAAAGATTTTTGATCTTCGCCATCAATTCTCCTGTAGCTGAATAATAATAGAGATCGTTGTTGGCATGCAGGTAGTTGGTGCGCTGGCTGTTCAACGCAGTAGCTATTGTAGTGCCGGTGGTGCTGATGTTGAAAGTAACATCGGGTCTTGCACCACCTGTAAATATAAAGGTTGCAGCTGTGAGTGAACAACCTGCAGTATTATCTACGCGATCGAAATGACACTGTGCAAGTCCCCCAGTGCCGGCTACGTTGTCCGTTGCCGTTCCTGTAACATTATCGTAACAGATGTCTATCATCACATTGGAAACGCCATCCCAATAAAATGGTGTGGTAAGTGTGAATGTATTCATACCCGCTACAGTGCTGTAGTCAACAGGTCCGTACACAGGAGTGGCACCGGTTTCGAATGTACCGCCATTGAGCACGGAAGTGCCTGTATTCTTCAACTTGATGGTAAAATTGTTGAAAGGTGCCGTGCTGTTCTTGGCTATCACATTGTAACCTAACGAAGTGATGTTCCCTGCCTTGAAGCCTGCGGCTTTCAGTTCGGATGCCAGGTACACCATCTGTGTTCTTGCATCGGAGAATTGCCCCCTGAAAGGTTGCGTAAGCGCTGTATTGTTCAAACCAAAGTTTGCAGAAAGGTCTGCAGGCGTTGTGGGCGCCTCATCATTATCTGATATTGTAAGTGTATGCTTGTTGGAAAGGCCCGGTATAGCCGTTGTTGTACCGGAAATAGTAAAGCCGATAACAGCTGATTCAACTGATTCTATTTCGGCATCATCATATACCCTTATGGTAATTGTTTTCTGTGCAACCACACCACCGGCAAATACCAATTGCGTGGAAGGATTGGTGAAATCTCCATTAGTGGTAATGTCAAAATCAGGTCCCTGTGCAGCAGTGTTCCCGGCTTGTACATTAAAGTTTACGGTGGCATCACCCACAGCCGGATTAACAATACCTATATTAACAGTGTAATCTTTATAAGAGCGGCAGCCTGCAGTTGTTGCAGGATCTTCTGTAACTGCAGTAGATGAAGAGAGAAAGCGAATCTCCGGCAGAACCGTAGTTGGAATGGTTGCTGTGAACAAGCCACGTCCATGTGTACCCGCAACAATGGTATTGTCGCTGGTCCTTACCTTCAGCATATCTGTACGAACAGTTGGGAATCCGCCATCCGCAGCCCATACTGTTCCTGCACCGTTGATATTATCTGTTGAATAGATCCCTGCTTCTGTTGCAATGATCAATTTTGTATCGTCGCCCGGAACAAAAGTAGCCCAGCGTACAGGCATATCAGGCAGGTTACCATCGATGGCGCTCCAGTTGGTCCCGCCATCTCCGCTGTACCATACATTGTTTACACCATAGTTGGTGAATACAGCTACAAGCACGTTATCAGAAGTGCCGGTATTAATGCAATTGATATTACCACCGGAAAACAAAGCTCCCCTGATGTTGGTGATGTTGGCGCTGATGTCTGCAGCGGTTACCGTATTGGCATTATCCAAACGTATTAATCGTCCATTGCTGCTGCCTATGAATACGCGGTTTGCTGTGTAAGGTGAAACTTTAAATGCAGAAGCGTTTCCGCCGCCAAGCTCGGTAGCGGTAAGAACAGTTGATGCAGTGGCAGTATTTGCATTCGGCCACCTGCGGATAGCATTCACGCCATTGCTTGCATACATGATGTTCTGACCGTCATCATAGTCGAACGGGTTTACAAACAAGCCTGCAGTAGTGGAAAGGTTTACAGATGCCCATGTGGCACCGCCGTTAACGCTTCTCCTGTATTGATTGTATACATAGCTGGTGAATTGTATCTGGGGGTTCTGCTGGTTAATGTGCACAAAGCAGCCATCGCCACCCGTTACCTCGATAGAATAGCTGAGGCCGGGGTTCTTCAACTGGTGGCTTCCATTATCCTGTGCGCCCGCAAGCAGGTAATCGCTGCCGGCAGCCGGATGTATGGCGCATGCATAAAACTGTTTAATGCCCAGGTTTCTGTTTTTATCTGACCAGTTGGTGCCGCCGTCTCTCGAAAGAAACAAGCCGCCATCGCAACCTATCAGTATCCTGCTTTCTGTGCCAGCACGCCACCACTGCATGAAATGATGATCCGCATGCACATAAGGGATACTTGTTACCCAGAACGTTAACCGCGTCATGGTTTGACCGTTGTTGGTAGAGCGATAAGCATCCAATCCACCTGACATGATCTGGCTGGCGTCTGAAGGATTGATCGCAAGCGTAAGGTTGTACCAACCCTGTCCGCTGCCCAGGCCTGCGGGATATGCAGTTGTATTTTGCTTGGTCCAGGTTGCGCCTCCGTCAATAGATTTATAGCAACTGTCAACGTTATACGCAGTGTTCACGGTAACAGCATAAAGCGTATCTGCAAGGCAGGCCATTTCCATACGAACGGCTGCAACTGCTGAGCCTTCCCTGATGCCAACACCAGAGCTCCAACCTGAAGCAGACGTTACGTTTGCAGGATTGGTGGTATAACGATGATTCACTACTGTACCAAGGTACCCGAAGGCCGCATGCAGCTTACCGGTAGAACTGAGTTCTATATCAGTACAAATTGTATTGCTGGTAAGACTGGCAGGAGTAATGTTGGTCCAGGTAGCGCCGCCATCTTTAGAACGCAAGAGCCCGGAAGACTGCGCAACCGGCGTGGTGGTAGGACGTGCAGCGAGATATATATTACCTGCGCCGTCACATAATATTTTATAGCTCCTGATGAAAGTAGCTGTAGAAGGCAAAAGGCTCCATGTAAGGCCTTTATTGGTAGACTTCCAAACACCTTTTCCAAGTACCGCATCGGCATTACTTGTTGGCTCTCCCGTGGTGAAATACATCACAGAAGGGTTGGAAGGGTCCTGTGTAATGGAGGAAATGGCCAGGTTATCGAAATAATCATTTATCACCTGCCAGTTTGGAATCGTAGAAAGGAAGTTGGTGCATCGCCACAGGCCTCCTGCAACGCCGCCGCAAAAAACCGTATTACCGGTGGGATCGTTCAGGGTATCTACAAAAACACCTCTTATCCTTCCGGCAGTATAACCATTGCCGCCGCGGGTATTGCCATTGCTTGGGCCCACTGAATCATAGATGGGGCCTCTTTCCGTCCACAACAAGGCAGAAAGGCGGTTAACATCAGCTTTCTTCAGGTTTTCTGTGTAATCGATGGCAGTCATCAGCCTATCGGTGGGAACATATCCCAGGGCGGGGTCTTTTGTTTTTTCAAATTCGAGCTTGTCCCTTTCAGCGGGACCATCATAGCCCTCTTCTTCTTCTTCATTTTCTGTAACTACAGCCATCTCGGGATGGACAGCTTGTTTGCGTGTAACGAAAAATACGGTAAAGGTTACTGCGCACAGCAGTAATAGCAGGTAGAGTTTTCTCATAAACCAGTTTTGGGTGCTGGCAAGTTAAGGTGATTTCTCAATAGTTACATAGGTTAAAAGTTAACGGGTTGATAAGCGGCAGAAAGTCGTTGGGCGGGAGGTTAGTAGTCAATAGGTCATTGGTCATTCGGTCATTGGGTCAATAAGTCATTAGGGCATTTGGTTGATGGCGAATATATCCATCATCAACCTTCACATTTTAAACCAATGACCTAATGACTTATTGACCCAATGACTGAATGACCCAATGACCAATGACCACATTCTTGACCTGCATCAAGTCGTTCGTTAAGTTCTCGTCAACCGGTTGCAAAGCTATTGTTATGCGGGCCGCATTATTTGGAAACGGGTAGTGGAAAGCCCCATCTTTGTCATGTCGAAGTAAATAACCCTTTTTAGCCCCCTTACTCTAGCCGTTTTGATCCGATACCTTTAGAAAGCGCCCAAATGCTCGTACGTTTTATCCGGTACTATTTGAAAGCAGCTTGCCAGAACTTTTTACAAGGAACCGTTCTCTTTTATTGCAAGTACTAATGTATTGTTTGCCTGAACACCTGCACGGATAGTATCTGTGCAGGTGTAATTTTTTTGTTACTTTAATGCATGAGAATTCTCAGCATTGCCTTTATAATTCTACTCGGCTTCACCACTTCAGCCCAGAAAAAAACTCAAAAAAATCTCCCGGCCGTTTATTTTCCTCCTGCACATTTGTGGGAACACCGGTCAGTTTCTTTGGCAGGCTTTGATTCCACCCGTCTGCAGGCTGCCATCCGCTTTGCACAGGACCATGAATCAAAAGGTCCGCGAAGCATGGAACTATCGCAGGCAATGAGCTTTGGAAAAGAGCCTTTCGGTGAAGGCATTGGTCCGTTTGCAGACCGCGGCGATGCAACCGGCCTCATCATACACAAGGGCTATATTATTGCGGAATGGGGCGAGCCTTTGCGTGTTGACATGACGCACAGCGTTACAAAAAGCTTTCTTTCGACCGTTGTTGGATTGGCTGTTGACCATGGATTGATCCGAAGCGCGCAGGATACCGTTGCGCATTATATGCCGCCTGTTGAAATTTATCTTCCCGGACAGGTAAACCGACCTGCAGAAGACCTGGGGCAAACGCAGTTACTGTCACCATTCACGTCAACCCACAACCGCACACTAACATGGGATGTGCTGCTGCGGCAAACCAGCGATTGGGAAGGCACTTTATGGGGCAAGCCGGATTGGGCAGACCGGCCTTCTGCTAATTCTTCAGAATGGCTCACCCGCAAACGCAATGCGCCGGGCAGCGTATACGAATACAATGATGTTCGGGTGAACGCACTTGCGCTGGCGGCAACCTGTGTCTGGCGGAGGCCTTTGCCTGAAGTATTGAGAACTTATGTGATGGATCCCATCGGCGCATCCAATACATGGCGATGGTATGGTTACCGCAATTCATGGATCGTGCTGGATGGGCAGGCGGTTCAATCCGTTAGCGGCGGCGGGCACTGGGGCGGCGGTATGTTTATTAACGCGTATGATATGGGGCGCTTCGGGCTGCTTACTTTGAACCAGGGTAACTGGAACGGCAGGCAGCTTATCAGCCGCGAATGGATACAACAGTCGCTCACGCCCACGAGCGCACAGCCTACTTATGGCTACATGAATTTTTTTCTGAATACAGATAAAAAATATTTATCGTCTGCGCCTGCTACTGCGTTTGTACATGTAGGTAATGGCACCAATATTATTTATGTTGATGCAGAGAACGAGCTGGTAATGGTTGTGCGATGGATCGAGAACAATGCTATCAATGAAATGGTCAAAATGGTTTTAGAGGCGAAGAAATGAAACCGGGGAACGCGGATTTTTAGGATTTGTTAGGATTGATTATGATTTGTTCGTAAAATTTTGAACGGTTTTGCAATTGCAACAACTGATCTTAAATAATCGTAACAGATCCTAAAAATCCGCGTTCCCTTGCCTTAATTATTAGGAACCTCACCTTCTTCCTGCAATTGTTTTAATTATCCTCTCCGCATGTTCCCTGGAGTTTTCAATGAACAGTTTGTGCGTGTTCATGCCTCCGCAAATAACACCTGCAAGAAAAATCCCGGGCACGTTGGTTTCATGTGTTACTTCATCATACAAGGGCTTTCTTACTGCATCATCAGACAATTGAATGCCCAGCTTTTGCAGAAATTCAAGATTGGGCTGATAGCCTGTCATAGCCAGCAACCAATCGTTCTCCACAACTACTGTTCCTTCTGGTGTGTTGATCTCTACTTCGTGTTCGCGTATAGCGGCAATGGTTGAATTGAAATAAGCTTTAATCGAACCTTCGTTGATGCGGTTCTCTATGTCTGGCTTCACCCAGTATTTCACACGTTCACCAATGGCAGCTTCGCGGATCACCATTGTTACCGCTGCGCCTTTGCGCCAGGTTTCGAGTGCTGCATCCACGGCAGAATTATTCGCGCCAACTACCATTACTTTCTGAAAAGCGTAGAAGTGAGGGTCTTTATAGTAATGGGTAACCTTGCTAAGATTTTCGCCGGGCACATTCAGCAGATAAGGTATATCGTAAAATCCGCTTGCTATCACAAGATATTTTGCACGATAGGTTGAGTTTGACGTGATCACTATAAATGATCCGCTTTCGGGTTTCACGTCCAGTACTTTTTCAAACAAATGAATATTTACCTGGTTAGCCACAGCAACCCGCCTGTAATATTCCAGCGCTTCCGGGCGTGTAGGTTTTGCATTATTGGATACGAAAGGGATGCCGCCAATCTCCAACCGCTCTGAAGTAGAGAAGAAGGTCATGTTCACAGGATAGTTGTACAA
>JBAVMD010000025.1:0-7145 GCA_049689695.1 Chitinophagaceae bacterium
TTAAAAATCTTCTTTGCTTATTTTAAAGTTATGTGTTATGATGTTCATCAAAATTATCAGCGCAAATCCTAACAATCCTAATGATCCGCGTTCCCGGCTGTTCTACTTTGCGCCTTCGCGAATCTTAGCGGCTTTGCGTGAAATCAAACAACCATTAAAAAGATCAAATGAAATATAGACTGTTACTTCTTCTTACTTGTTTCATACAAATCTCAAGGGCGCAAGACATCGGCAGCTACCGCTCAGGCTTTCAAAAGAAAGGGAATGAATATTCATTCACTACGTCTAACGGAATAATGAAGATCGAATTCTGCACACCAGACATGTTCCGCGTAAGAACCACCTGGAATAAACAATTTGAAGAGAACGAACCCTGGATGGTAGTAAAATACAATTGGGCGCCCGTAACGGTTACATCATCCGAAACAAAAGATTTTTTCCTCCTCAGTACCTCATCATTAAAAATAAAAATATTCAAATCTCCCCTGCGCCTGGAAGTAAGGGACGCACAGGGCAAATTATTATCGTCTGAAACAAACGCAGGCGCATCAAAGCGTGGAGATACAGTCGCCTGCGTAAAATCAATGGCTGCAGACGAACATTTTTTCGGCTTCGGCGAGCGGATGGATTTTCTTGACCGCCGCCACAAAAAGCTGCGGCTGAACGTAGGCCGCGGCAAGGGCATGCCGCACATCATTGGCGCATATAATGTGCTGGAAGCAAATTATTCTCCCGTTCCCTTCTTTATGAGCACCAATGGTTACGGCATATTCTTTCACAATGCTTTTCCAACTGAATGGGATATGGGCGCTGCTAACAAAAAAGCCTACAGCTTCAGCGCCGAAGGCGGCGAGCTGGATTATTATTTCATGTACGGGCCTAAGTTTGCGAATATTCTTAACAGTTATATCACGCTTACCGGCAGCGCTCCTTTGATGCCTGACTTTGCTTACGGCCTTCATATCGGCACTTACAGTGGCGGCACCTGGGGCTATGAGCAATTTACTTCAGATGCTTACGTAATAGCGCTGGCAAGAAAGCTGCGCGAAATGGGCATACCTGTTGATATTCTCTGGCTCGATTCTACCTGGCGCATTTTCGGTACTTCAGGCGGCAAGGGGGCTACCACGTTTGAGTGGAGAGAAACTTTTAAGGATCCCCGCGCCATGTTCGATAGCTTGTATGCCATGAATTTTAAAATGGCCGGCCTTCACCTGCGGCCGCGTTTTGATAACGGCCAAAAAATAAAACTGCTGGACACTGCGCGTCGTTTAGGCTTCACGTATCCTGAAGCTGGTTCGCCCGGAGAGTTTGTAAACTTTTTCGATTCAGCTGCTGTTGATTTCTGGTGGGCGAGCGGCGTAAAGCGCGTAGCATCACAGGGCGCAAAGTTTTTGAAAACAGATGAAGGAAGCGCCTTTGGTGGGTTGGCAAATGAAAGCGATAAGATAGGTCCAACTGGAAAAGACATTCCAAAGCTGCACAATCTTTTTCCGCTGGCGTATGCAAAAGCCCCGTATGAAAAATTTCAGCAGTTCAATGGCATAAGGGGAATGAATCAGACAAGAGAAGGTTATGCAGGCATCCAACGCTATCCTTACATTTTTGCCGGCGACTGGCCAAGTGAGTGGCAGTACTTCGGACCGGTGATAACTGCGGGTTTGAACATAGGCATTTCCGGCGTGGGCAACTGGGCGCATTGCATGGGTGGCTTTGAGCACACCGCCGATCCTGAATTGTATGTACGATGGGTGCAGATGGGAATGTTCAGCCCTGTTGCGTTGGTGTTTGGCATGGACCATCCCGGCTACAAAGAGCCATGGAATTACGGCGAGGATGGACTAAGAAATTTTAAGCGATACGATTCATTGCGCTACAGGTTATTCCCTTATATCTATAGCAACGCTTACAAAATGAACCAGACCGGCATGCCGCTGATGAAAGCGCTGGTGCTTGACTGGCAGGATGATGAGAATGTATACAACATTACAGACCAATACATGTTTGGCGATGCGTTAATGGTGTGTCCCGTGATCACCAAGGGCGCAAGCACACGAACGGTTTATCTGCCAGCAGGCGAATGGTACGATTACTGGACAGGAAAAAAATACACGGGCAGCAGGCATGTGAATGTTGTTAGCCCGCTGGATACCATGCCCATCTTCGCAAAAGCCGGCGCCATTATTCCCATGCAACCGGGCATGAAATACATGGGAGAAAAAAAGATTGATGAGATCACGCTGGATATTTTTCCAGGCCCCGCAACTTCTTTTGATCTGTATGAAGATGATGGCACAAGTCTCGCTTACCAGCAGGGTGCATACAGCATTACAAAAATTTCCAGTTCAATGAATGCGCAGGCGTTTACACTCAACATCATGCGGCCTGAAGGTAAATTCCGTTCTCCTTCCCATTACTATTCTTTAAAAATTCATTTGCCGTTTGAACCTGCACAGATAACAGAAAATGGAAGCGCTGTGCGGAGGTCGGCAACAGCCAAATACCAAAAAGGGGAGTGGCATTACGATGCAACCAATCAACTATTATATATAAAAACAAATGCTCAAAATGAGCGCGATATTAAAATTTTATTGACCAGATAATTTATCCTGATGAAACAGAGAAATTCAGATTATGAGTTCCGATTTAATAGTGCTTCGGGTAATCCCATTTATAAGCACATCGCGGATACTATCATAAAAGATATTGAGAAAGGCGTGCTGCAAAAGAATTTCCTGCTGCCTTCTATCAATGAGTTCCGCGACAAGTATGCCGTGGGAAGAGACACTATTGAAAAAGCATACCGTCATCTGAAAAGCCAGGAATACATCAGGTCGGCGCCGGGCAAAGGCTATTACGTAACAGGCAGGCGCGAAACAAAAATAAAAGTGCTGCTGATCTTCAATAAGCTCAGCTCTTACAAAAAAATGATCTATGATTCGTTTGTAGGAACGCTCGGAAAAAAAGCGAATGTTGACCTGCAGGTGCATCACTACGATCCCAGGATATTAAAAGAGATCATCGAGCAAAACCTGGGTAAGTATCATTACTATGTTATCATGCCTCATTTCTTTTCGCATTGCAAGCCAAAGGAAATTCTCGCAGTGCTGAAAGAAATACCATCTAACGAATTGATATTGCTGGATAAGGCAGTGCCCGGCATCCCAGAAAGCACAGCCGTTTACCAGGATTTTGAAAAGGATATTTATGATGCATTAGCATCTATCAGTGAACGCATCAGCAAATACAGCAGAATAACAATCGTGTTCCCTAAAGGCAGTCATTATCCTGTTGAAATAGTAGACGGTGCGCGGAGGTTTTGCGATGAAGCCGGAAAAGAATTTTTTGTTGTAACAGACCTGTCCACAGAAACAGATATGGCAGGCACCTTGTTCATTGCGCTGGACGATCCCGAACTGGCGAAAGTTGTAAAAGCAATTCGCTATTCAACCTACCAGTTGGGCAATGAAGTTGGCGTTATCTCTTTTAATGAAACAGACCTGAAAGAATTACTGGACATAACAGTTTTTACAACGGATTTTGAAGGAATGGGCAGTACGGCAGCGGAGTTGATATTGAGCAAGAAGAACAGCCAGGTAAGAAATCCTTTTACAATAATCCAGAGAAATTCTATCTGAATTAATTTGTATAACAACATAAAAACGATACATGGAACGATTGGCTTTCAAAATGCAATTGCATAAAGGCTTTGAAGAAGAATACAAAAAACGTCATGATGAGCTGTGGCCGGAGCTTGAACAACTGCTGAAAAAAACAGGCATCAGCGAATATTCTATTTTTCTTGATTCTGCTACCAATACTTTATTCGGGTTTTTAAAAGCAGAGGATGCGCAAAAGCTGGATACCCTGCCGCAACAGGAAGTAATGCAGCGCTGGTGGAAATACATGGCTGATATCATGGAATCTAACCCTGACAACTCACCGGTAAGTACTTCTTTAAAGGAAGTATTTTACTTGCCATAGAAGGATGCTGTATGTTCAGGATGCCACAGGACGATTACAACAACCTAATTGTATAACATAGCTTTTATTTTAGCTGCCATTATGAATAAATTACTTGCTCTTCTACTGCTTGCCGCAACGGCCGTTTCCTGCCGCACGCAGAAAATTCCTGCCAGTAACAAAACGCTGGAACAACTCAGGTTAGCCAATGAATACTTCATGAACAAATGGCCTGACCCGGGTAAATCGATCATCACCAACCGTGAGCGTCCGAGCAATATCTGGACAAGGGCAGTTTATTATGAAGGACTGATGGCGCTTCATAAAATAGATCCGCAAAAAAAATATTACGACTACGCGGTTGACTGGGGCAATAAGCATTCATGGTCGCTCAGAAGCGGCAACAACACCCGCAATGCCGATGACCAATGCTGCGGGCAAACTTACATTGATCTTTACCTGATAGATAAACAGGAGCAACGCATTCAGGCCATCAAGGCAAGCATTGACAATATGGTGAAGTCAGACAAAAAAGACGACTGGAACTGGATAGATGCGCTGCAGATGGCAATGCCTGTTTTTGTACGGTTGGGTGTATTGTATAACGACACTTCTTACTTCCGTAAAATGTACGACCTGTATGCTTTTGCCAAATACAATCATGGTGATAAGGGATTGTACAATGCACCTGAGAAATTGTGGTGGCGCGATAAAGATTTCGATCCTCCTTACAAAGAACCGAATGGCGAAGATTGTTACTGGAGCCGTGGCAATGGCTGGGTAGTGGCGGCGCTGGCGAGAACATTGGAGATGCTGCCGAAATCTGACCCTCACTACCAGGAATACCTGCAGGACTTTAAGGACCTGTGTGCCGCATTGATCCCCATTCAACGTGCCGATGGTTTCTGGAATGTAAGCCTGCACGATGCTACCAATTTCGGGGGTAAAGAAACTTCCGGCACCGCACTGTTTGCTTACGGCTTCGCCTGGGGCGTGAACAACGGCATTCTTGATAAGAGCACCTACAAACCAATAATTGTAAAAGCCTGGAACGCCATGACCAGCGAAGCGCTTCATCGGGATGGCAAACTGGGCTTTGTGCAGGGAACCGGCAAAGAGCCTAAAGATGGTCAACCCGTTACTTACGACAGCACACCCGATTTTGAAGATTATGGTTTAGGATGTTTTTTGCTTGCAGGAACAGAAATATATAAGATGAAATGATTAAGAAGCATGTATTGGTGAATAGGAAAATGATAATGGTGAGTAGTGAGAGGGGAGTGGTGAGTAGGAGGCGGAAAATAATTTTCACCTCACTCACTTCTCACCACTCACTTCTCGCCCTACTCGCCATTCCCCTCTTCCTACTCGCCTTTTCTCACAATAGCTATTCGCAAAAAATCGAATACAGTCGCCGCACTTTTAAAACGCCTTATGCCGATGCCATGCAGTTGGTAGCTAATGTAGGAGGCTATCACCACGTTTTATGTTTCACCGCCGGCAAAGCGCCCACTGTCAATATTTTTAACGCCGGTCTTCAATTGCATGCACGCAAAGAAATTGATCTGAAGCTGAAGGAAAACTGCGACCTGCGCCTGGTCCAATTCAAGGGGTTTTATTTTCTGTACATACATCCTGTTGGCACGGCCAAGCATGAGTTGTTCAGGATAACCGGTACAGGCGAAATAATTTCTTTATCAAACATTTTCCAGGCATTTGTAGAAAAGGAACTGGGAAAGAATACGTCAACGCTGCAACTGGTCAATCAACAGGAAGAACTATTTGTTGTGGCCCACGCTTATTATGATGCGATCAAGAAAATGGGAAGCAGTGTAGTGCAATTGGATAAGGACTTTAATCCTCTGCTTGCGCGAAAGGTCATGTACGCTTTTGATAACGGATCAGAGACTTTACAACAGTCGATGCTTGCAGGCAACAGCCTGCTGGTGCTGAAAGTATCAAGGAGCGATGAAAAAGGCAATTCGCTTGACGTAGTTAAGATTGACCTGTCTAACGGGCGTTCAATCATCAAATCATTCAACAGCGGCACTCATTTATACAGCAGTCCCGCATTCAGCTTCAACGCAAAAGATTCGGGCATTCTTGTTTATTCCATCATCAGGGAACCAATTGGAGAACGGTTTCAACGTGCGGTGTTCATTTCGCAACTTGATCATTTATTGCAGGAGGTTACTCCCGGTACGCTGTTGCGTTCTCAATTCAGGAACAACACAGTTGCTAATTTTTTGTTGCCCAAAGGTTCACCGGCTGGCTGGCTGAGTATGAATAGTGTGTCGCGCATGCGCAGCAGCCTGGGTGTTGCTTCGCCGCAATTTTATGAGCCCGAAAGCGGCGCTGCATTTACTCTGGCAGGCGTACCTAACCTGGCCGGATATTATTTTACAGGCAACAGCTATCCATCGGGCGTGAGGGTGACTGTTCTGAACGAGAAGTTCAAAATAATTAATGACAGCCTGGTAGCGGATAACAGGTATGTGTACGATGTTTCGCCAAGCCCGTTTGCGCAATTCAGCATAAACAATAAAAGCCATTTGTTGTTGTTGCAGAATTTTTCAGAGAACCGCAGAGCTTTATTAAAAGTTAGTATAACAGATAATGGCGAGGTAACAACACAGGGCATACGCGTATTTGAAAAATATGAATACCTGCTGCCGCAATTGCAAACAGTAGACAACAGCTATGTCATTATTCCTTACACCCACAGAAGACAGGTGGGGTTGGTAAAGATCACCATTGAATAAAAAAATCTTCCACATGAAGCTTGTAAAAATTATTTTTTGTTTATTGCTCACCGGTTGTTTTGCCACTTCGTTTTCTCAACGCATGAAGTACAATTTCAACAGCAGCTGGAAAGTTTTCGCAGGCGATGCCACAGGCGCCGAAGCTCCCGGCTTTGATGACGCTTCATGGAAATCAGTTACGCTTCCTTATGCATGGAATGAAAACGATGCGTTCAGGAAAGATATCAAAGACCTTACTACAGGCATTGCATGGTATCGAAAAAAATTCAGACTGCCTGCCACCGCAAAGGACCAAAAGGTTTTTATAGAATTCGAGGGAATACGCCAGGCGGGTGATTTTTATGTGAATGGAAAGCATATTGGCATTCATGAGAACGGCGTAACTGCTTTTGGTTTTGATGTAACAGATCTTGTAAAAGC
>JBAVMD010000026.1:0-2653 GCA_049689695.1 Chitinophagaceae bacterium
GTATTTATGCAATCAAACGAATCATTGGCACAATCGTTCCTGAGACTGGTAAAGATCATGGACGAATTGCGGGAACAATGTCCATGGGATAAAAAGCAAACCATACATACCCTTCGCTCCCTTACTATAGAAGAAACCTACGAGCTTGCAGATGCTATTTCAGATGAAGACTGGAAAAGCATCCGCGAAGAATTGGGAGACCTTTTGCTGCACATCACTTTCTATGCGCGCATTGGCAAAGAACAAAACCAGTTTCACCTGGAGGAAGTGATAGATGGCATTTGCACCAAGCTTATCAATCGTCATCCGCATATTTACGGAGATGTTCGTGTGGAGAATGAAGAAGACGTAAAACAGAACTGGGAGAAGCTGAAGCTGAAAGAAGGAAAAAAATCCATTCTCTCCGGTGTGCCTGTATCATTGCCTTCTGTTGTAAAAGCCCTTCGCCTGCAGGAAAAAGCAAAGCAGGTAGGATTTGAATGGGACAACCGTGACCAGGTATGGGAGAAAGTACAGGAAGAAACCGATGAGCTCCATGCAGCAGTAGCACAGGGCAATAAAGATGAAATGGAGAACGAGTTGGGCGACCTGCTTTTTTCTCTCGTCAACTATGCAAGATTTCTTGATGTAGATCCCGAAACGGCATTGGAAAGAACCAATAAAAAATTCATCGAGCGGTTCACCAAAATGGAGCAGCAGGCAATATCAGAAGGCAAGCCACTGGCAGAGATGAGCCTTTCTGAAATGGATGCTATCTGGAACTCCATCAAAAAGCAAAAGCAAGCGGATTGAAAACATTCATAGCAAACGTTCTAAAAAAGCATTTCTACCTGCTCATTGCAGCAGGCTGGCTGCTGACCATTGCTTTTATCATCAATACTTATCTCGATAGTCCTTCTTCTGCAAAAGTGGTGCGCAATTCCATTGCAGATTTTTTACACGACCGCGAACAGGATTTTCTGAAGCTGGCTGGCGACACCTCCATGATAAGAAAGATGGCAGACCAGGTGCTGGATGAAGATCTTATCAGGCACCTGGCAGAAAAAAAATACACCATCCTTATTTATGAGCCGCGCAATTTTGATGGCTCCTGGTCGCTGCAGTTCTGGAACAACCAATACATTGTTGCAGAACCTTCTATGATGAATTTTGCGGACACAGTTTACTTCAAGCACCTGCGCAATGGTTATTATGAAGTGATCCGCAAAACAGTATTTGTTCCGCAGAAAGGTTCTATTCTCGTATTGGGTATGATACCGGTGAGATGGGAATATTTTATTCCTTTCGACAACCTTCCAAACACCTTTGTAGAAAACGAGCATGCTGAAAAAAAGGTGAAGCTTGCAGACAGAACAACTGATCTTTCTGTGCAAAGTTCCATAGGCAATGCGAAATTTTATTTAGAACGGGTAGAGCAGCAGGAAACGGCCACCATAGGCTGGCTCACCATTTCATTTATTGTTGTTGGCATATTGTTCCTGTTGTATTTTTTTCAGCAACTGGCGCATGAAATTGCGGTTGATTATGGTCTTTGGCGGGCTATCATGTTCCTGGTAACAGCTATACTGCTGATGCGCGGCGCTACTTATTTATTCCCTCAGCTGCTCGATATGCGAAGGCTTGAGCTGTTCGATCCCACAATATATGGTTCGGGCCTGCTTCAAAGCTCGCTGGGTGATCTGCTCATTAATGCATTCCTGTTTTGCTGGACGGCGCTTTTTATAAGGCGTGAATCTGCCGCCATGTATTTTCTGCCAGACAAAAATAAATACAATCAATGGATCAGGGTGGTGATAATACTTGCATTCCTGGTGATGTCTACTTTTTATTTCGCCAACCTCGTGAGGAGCCTGATTGCAGATGGAAAGATCTCGTTCAACGTGATCGACTTCTTCAGCCTCTCTTTATACAGCTTCATCGGGTTCATTGTGCTTGCATGCCTTGCGCTGGGTTATTTCTTTCTTTCGCAGATACTCGTGCGCATTATTTATCCCACGTTCAAGCAGTACCCGCTCATTATTTATATCATCATTGCAACGATAGGATTATTGACGCTCACATTTGTGAAAATACCTTCTGTTGCATCGTTAAATCTCTTTATCCTTTTGTGGCTGCTGTTCTTTATGTGGTTGTTGAAGAAAGAGTTTTTCGGTGGATTGCATGGGCGGTTAAACCCTACCGAAGTATTGTTCTGGCTTTTTATATTTTCACTTTCACTCGCATCGGTTATCATTGTAGAGAACAGCAGGATTGAATTGGAAACGCGCAAGCGCCAGGCAGAAAAACTGTTCTTCCAGGCTGATCCATCCAGTGAAAGACGGCTCAGCATTGCGCTCACTTATTTTGATAACGATTTTCTCTACCCGAATTTTGAGCGGTTCAAATCGCCGGAAACCAATCGGTTTTTAAAAGACAGTCTTGCCAATAAAAATTTCAGCGCCTACCTGGACCAGTACGAGAATCATATTTATACATTCACGGTTGAAGGTCGCCCACTGTTTAACAATGATCCTATTTCTTACGATACGCTGAACACGATATTCCGTATCACCGGCAAGCCTACCAGCATTACCAATGTAAAATATTTTGAAAAATCGTTTGATAAGTTCGCTTATATTTTCAAGCAGGATATAACAGACACGCTGTTTCGTAC
>JBAVMD010000027.1:0-1864 GCA_049689695.1 Chitinophagaceae bacterium
CTATACCAGCGGCTGATCCGCTTTCATTTAAAAGATGTTAAGCCTGCCGCTTTGATAGATGTAGATATCGATCGCATTGAATTTGCAAAAACAAACAGCACAATAGAAGAAGAGGATAAAATATTCCTCTACAGGAATTCATTAAAAAGAATTGCGCAAAAGTATCCTGGCGAAAAAGAAGCTGCCCTGGCATTGTACATGATAGCAGCTTCACACGCGGAAAAAGCAAGGCAATACGATCCGCTGAAAGACACAGCTGGCCGGTATGATTATGTAATTGCAAAAAGAATTTGTGAGCAGATACTTGAGCGAAAAGATTCATCCCTTGCAGTAGGCCATGCAAGGATACTGTTACAGGAAATACAGCAGAAAGAAATAAGCATGCAGGCTGAAAAAGTAAACCTGCCTGCACAACCCTTCCGCGTACTGGTGAATTACAGGAATTTTACACAACTCTATTTCAGGATCGTTAAAATTGACAAGCCTACAAGAGATAAGATAGGAAACAACTATTGGGAAGATGAATACTGGAAAACAGTATTAAGCGCCCCCACAGTGAAAACATTTACACAATCTCTGCCTGCAGCCGGTGATTACCAGAAACATTCAACCGAAATAAAAATCGATGCGCTGCCCGTGGGAGATTATGTTTTGCTGGCCAGCACTGAAAATGCTTTTGTTCCCGGAAAAAACATGATGTCCCTGCAATTCCTTCATGTGTCCAACATTGCCTGGGTCAACCGCCAGCTCGATTATTTTGCTTTGCACCGTGAAACCGGCCAGCCGCTCGCCAATGCAGATGTACAGTTGTGGCTTTCTTCTTACGATTACAATACACGCAAATGGAAATATGAAAGATCTGAACGGCTGAAGACAGACAAAAACGGTTTTTTCAGACCGAAAAGACTTTTAGCAACCAACATACGAAACATAAGTATTGAAATAACTACTTCAGATGATCACTTGCTGCTGGATGAGAATGCCTACACCTATTTCCGGCTTCCTTATCCTGAAAACAAAGCGCAACAGGATAAAAAACTATTTGAAGAAGAAAACCGGAATACCTACCTGTTCACTGACCGCTCCATTTACCGGCCCGGGCAGACCGTATATTTTAAGGGCATTGCCGTAACGCGGGATTTCAGCAGCAGGCAATCTAAAATTGTTACCGGTTTAAAGACAAAAGTGTTCCTGCAAAATGCTAATCGTGAAAAGATAGATTCACTGGTGTTTACCACCAATGATTTTGGGTCTTACTCCGGAAAATTCCGTTTACCTGAAAATACTCTGAACGGCGATTTTCTCATCACAGATGATAAAGGCGAGATCCATTTTTCAGTGGAAGAATACAAACGCCCTAAATTTTATGTGGAGATACAGAAGCCCTCAGGCAGCTATCGCGTAAATGATACCATTGAAATTACTGGTCTGGCAAAGGCCTATGCGGGGAATAACATTGACGGCGCTACCATAAAATACCGTGTTGTAAGAACTGCAAGGTTCCCTTATCCCTGGCTGTTGTGGAAGCGGGGTTACCCGCGCATGGAAGCGCAGGAAATTGCGCATGGCGTAGTAAAATCCGATGCAGATGGAAAATTCAGTTTGAAATTTGAAGCGGTTCCTGATAAAAAAGTAAACAGGGAATTTGATCCTGTATTCAATTATGAGATCACCGCAGATGTAACAGATATCAACGGAGAAACAAGAAGCGGTTCCTCAACGGTAAGCGTTAGCTATAAAGCATTGCAGTTGGCTGTAACTATTCCTCCAGGCGAATCAATGCCTGCTGATAGCCTGAAGTCCATTTTGGTACGCACTACTAACCTGGCGGGTGAGTTTGTGCCCGCCCCGTTCACTGTTTCCA
>JBAVMD010000028.1:0-3224 GCA_049689695.1 Chitinophagaceae bacterium
CCTGCCGATGAATGCAAAAATGAAAGTAGAAATGACTATGAATAAAGAGATGATGAGACGCTGCTGCTTTTCAAAAACAGGATGAAAGCTTCGCAGAAAAGAAACAGATGTATAAGCCGACCCAACAACGGAGGTGATGGCCGCACACCAGAGCACCACGCCAAAGATCCTGTAGCCCATCTCCCCTGCTGCTATCTGGAACACCGACGCGGCCGGGTTATCTTTATTCAATGCAGCGCCTGTTACTACAACACCCAGGGCTGCGAGAAACAAAAGCATGCGCATGGTTGAAGCCAGCAGAATAGCGCTGACACTGCTTTTTGAAACAGCCCGTAATTGTTCCCTGCCGGTAATGCCCGCATCCAGCAAACGATGCGCGCCGGCAAAGCTGATGTACCCGCCCACCGTACCACCTACCAGCGTTACAATAGCAGGGATGTCGATGGTCACCGGTTTGAATGTATGCTTTAAAGCCTGCACAACCGGCGGATGCGAAACGATGGCGACATATAACGTGAGCCCGATCATCACAAAACCCAGCAGCTTCGCAAACCAATCCATGGCCTTGCCTGCTTCTTTAAACCAGAAAATAACAATGCCGATGATGGCGCTGATGATTGCTCCGGTTAAAACATCAATGCCCGCCAGAACATTAAGGCCGAGTCCCGCTCCTGCTACATTGCCGATGTTGAACGCAAGACCGCCAATAGCAACGAGTATGGCCAGCAGATACCCGGTGCCTGGCATCACTGCATTGGCTATGTCTGTGGCTCTTTTTTCTGTAACGGCTACAATGCGCCAGATATTCAGTTGTGCTGCGATGTCCAGTAAAATAGAGCACAGAATAACAAACCCAAAGCTGGTGAGCAATTGTTGCGTGAACACCGTTGTTTGCGTAATAAAGCCGGGACCGATGGCTGAAGTAGCCATCAGGAAAGCTGCGCCTAACAATGCCGATCTGCGGGTTGTTGTTTTCAATCGGTTGTATTTATTTTTTTAGATTTCACGCAAAGACGCAAAGGAAGACGCAAGGACGCGGAGAGAGAGGCTTCGCCTTTTTTCTCCGCAAGAACCCGTGCTTTAAAAAAGGCGAAGCCTCTTTGCGCCTCTGCGTCTTCCTTTGCGCCTTCGCGTGAAACCAATGAAATATTATAATTTATAAGAAATCGTTATTCCATTTCGCTTTAATTCTTCAGAGATCGTTCTCGCAAACTCCACTGCATGCGCACCATCTCCATGAATGCAAATGGTTTCAGCTTTCATGGGAATTACTTTACTGTCAAATGTTGTCACCTCTCCCTGCTGTATCATTTGCAACACCTGCGCAAGAGATTTTTCACGATCGGTAATCAATGCATCGCGCATAGACCGCGGGCGCAGCGTGCCATTGTCCTGGTATGTTCTATCAGCAAAAACTTCTCGTTTAAATTGCAGGCCCGATTGCTGTGCCGCAGTTTCCATTTCACTGCCGCTTAGCCCGTAAAGCACCAGCGAAGGATTCAGAGAAAAGATAGAACGGCAGATCACATCACTCGCAAACCTGTCAATCGCTGCACGGTTATACAAAGCTCCATGCGGCTTTACATGATGAAGTTTTGTTCCTGCCTTTTCGCACATTCTTTGTAAAAGACCGATCTGCGTTTCGATGATCGGCGGCAGGTTGCGCAATGTAATTTTTCCGCCAAGCAAATCGATCCTTCCAAAATTTTCTTTATCGGGATAAGATGGATGCGCGCCTATCGCTACACCGTGCCGCATGCACAGATCAATTGTTCTTTTCATGGTATCAAAATCACCCGCATGATAACCGCAAGCAATATTAGCAGAGCTGATGTAAGGCATCAGCGCCTCATCAGAAGGATAGCCTTCTCCCATATCGCAGTTGAGGTCAATAACGGGCATAGAGTTGAGTAATGCGGTCAAGGCACGAGCGCTCGATGATCTTTAATTCGCGCATTTGTGAAAATAATAATTGTTCCGCAGTCCGGATATCCGTGAGGGTAAAATGAACCTCCGCTTCAATAGGCAGTTGCGCCAGTTTTGGCAAATGCGCACCGATCACATTTGCAATGCGAGGGTAGCCTCCTGTTGTCTGGTGGTCTGCGGCCAAAACCATCAGTTGCCCGTTCGGCAGCAACTGTATAGTGCCATAATCAACGCCTGTTGAAATCAACTCGTTGGTTTCATCAGATTGCAGAGACGCGCCATTGAGAAGGCAGCCCATGCGATCTGATTTTTTTGAGATCGTAAACGGGCTGCCTGTAAATATCTTTTGCGAATCTTCATTAAGTATATCCCATTCAGGCCCGGGCAGCACCAGCAGTTCCGAGGCATTCTTATACACTGCATGTTCGTGAACTCCCCAATTCAGCGTGCGGCTGTAGCGGTCAGTAGCTATGTATTGTTTGGCAGGACAAATATTCACGATGTCGTTTCGCAGTTTCATCACATCGTCCTTTTTTATCAGTCTTCCATTGTATCCTCCCGCGCCGGCTTTCAGGTGTGTGCTGTAGCTATCGAGCCATCTGTCTGCGCAAAATCCGCCCTGTACTGCCAGGTAGGCCCTTGCCCCCCACTTCCATTTCTGAAAATGAAGTATTGAATTGCGCTTAACCATTACCGGTTGCCAGCATGGCATTGGCTCATCATGAACGGAGGCGGAGAAGTCGGCGCCGCAAACCGCTACCAGCGCAGGCTGGTTGAACAACACCTGGCAGGCAGGAAAATGCAGTTCCATTACCGCTTCTTCCCTGGTATTCCCAACCAGGAAATTAGCCACGCTGGCTGCATACGGGTCCATAACCCCGCCGGGGTTGATGCCTGCCTCGGCATGGCCGTAGCGGCCGCTGTCCTGCAAGCTATCCATGAGCCCTGTCTTAATAATATTAAGCGCCATGCTGATCGGTTTGGAAGGTGTAGGTTTCAAATGCTTCCGGGGTAATGGAATAAAAGCGAACCCGGTCGCCTGCGGATAATAAAGAAGGTGATGTGGCCGAAGCATTGAACAATTTCACGGGTGTTCGGCCAATGATCTGCCAGCCCCCGGGCGACTGAAGCGGATAAATGCCCGTTTGCCATCCTGCTATTCCTACGCTTCCGGCTTCGACCTGCTCACGTGGTTGTGGCCGCCGCGGAGTCGCTAATCGTTCGTCGACCTTTCCCATGTATGCAAAGCCCGGCAGGAACCCGATCATAAACACCCGGTAAAGGGTTGAACAATGGAT
>JBAVMD010000029.1:0-4310 GCA_049689695.1 Chitinophagaceae bacterium
GCCAAACTCATTTTCTATTAACTTCGATATACTAACAATTTGCTTTGCCTGAGGAAACTTATCCTGATAACCCCAAGGACTCTGGTATCGATAAACTTTGTAATTTTTACAGTCTGCAAACTCTACGGCAATCCAATGCCCATCCCGTTCTAATTCATAACCTGGAATCGCTGTCCTATCTGGAAGATTATACAGGCCCAGTTTGGCAAGACTATCTGTAAACAACTTCCAACCTGATTTAGGACTAAAAGCTTTTGAAATACGGTTGATAGCAGTTAATTGGCGACTGGTACTGTCATAATAGAACTCAAGTCTGTTATAAGAGCCCTCCCACTTACCATTTACTTTAGAAAATATCAATAAATTCTCTATAGTGCTTGAATAAGCAAACCATATGCGTATTTGTAACTCGTCAAAACCATTTTCGAGATCAGGAAGATTAGCCAACTTGAAGATTTTGTCTTTTATAGCAATATGGGCACTATCCTTATCACCTTCAGGAATATTCTTTATGATGGAATTTCCGGTACATTTATTTCTTTCCGGACTTCTTTGCTTTGAATGGCAGCTAATTAAAAAAAATATATTCAAAGTTATTATGAGGACAAACAACTCGTTTTTGTTCATTCGAAAGTATTTTGATGCCATTAATCATTTTACCGCCTGCTCAAGCGCTGCAGCTGCATCTGCAATACTTATTTCCGACGCCGTCAGTTCGCAAGAATGGCAATGTCTCGTCAGCGATACAATTATGCCTTCTTAATTTCTCTTGAAAATATCAACCTGGCTACATTGATTATGATTATTAATCTGAATTTGATATTCTGAAAGCACCTTTTCTAATCGTGAATGGTCTTTATCTGTAGACAACCCTTGATAAATCGTCTTTCCATGCATAGAATAAATTCCAATAAATTCAGGACAGCCAGTACCTTGGCAATAGTCCGAGCCGTAAACTAAATAATAACTCTCCTGAGCAACATTATTAAGGCAAATTTGGTATACAGGCGTTTGCAAGGCCTCCAATTTCTTTTTGCCAGTTGTCTGTTTAATTACGCTCTTAATGGCAACCTTATCACGACTTATTAATCTATCGTTCTCATAAAACAATATATGTTGGTCTAGAATGATTGGACTGCTATAAGGATCTTCTCTGTAATCAACTATATCTACAGTATCATTTGAAAAACTGGTTACTATCAATAGCTTATATTGTTTATTGACCAATGCTGCTGTGATAGTATCCTCGTATACCGGCGTTAGTGGCTGAATTCTATCCGACTGGCTGCTCTTTGATAGCATATTATTCTCGCAACCTGCTGAGCAAATAATTAGCACAACATAAAAATTACGACACAAGGCAAAAATCTTATTTAACATGATCAATTTATTTTCTTAACAATTGCCCAACAGGAGTTGCAACTTTTGAATTTCCTGAGAGTTCTTGAGTTATATAGCTTTTAAAAGCCTTTTTTAATTCCTCAGTAGTCCAATGTTCTAATGAAGTCCATCGCCCCTGTGTTGTCGTTTTGAATGTTTCCATATCACCTGCGGTAGCAGCCCGATAACTGGAACTTGTCATATTATTTACTGCCGCCTTATCCTGATTCTGAGGACTAAAATTACTCTCTTTGTAAAAACGTTCTAAGAACTGATAAGCCCCGGCAGCAGAACTCCCTGAATTGGTTCCAGGATGTTTTGAATAAGCTTCTGGATTATCAGCATAACTGTATTCAGTGAAATTTTTTCGCTGATTCCAACTGTTATAATCCAAAGGCTGATTTTGTCTGCCTGCTTCTGCTTTCTTCAAAAGTGAAAAAGGCTCTCAAATTTAATTCATCCTTGGTTAACCATGATTAATGCCCGATCCCTAAAAGACAGATCCGGCAGTCGCTCAATAGCAAAACTCGATGGATTTATTATTATATTCTTTTTGTTTATTCAGGTGAGTGCTAGAGATTTCATAATAACTGGATTCAAAACATCTCTTACCTCTTCGTTACAACTGAAAAGCCACTGAATTTTATTGTCGATAGTAGGGTTACGATGCACTTATAAAAGATTTATTTCATCATCTGTCAAAGGGTTTTTAAAATCGTCTGACCTCAACAATATAGTAGCATTACTGGATTGAATAATAACCACTCCTTTTACAATAACGTTTAGAATTTTCATTGTTGATCTTCAGTTCTTTCATAAATTAATAGATTCGAGCTATCAGCTTAGAATGATTAGTGAGACAAGTACTGGCATGTGATATCGTCGCCACCAATCAGATGATTGACCTTGTCATAAGTAAACCCGTACACTCTTAATTCTCCATCACCACGACTACGCCTGTTTATCTCAATACTGAAATTTGTAACCTTTCTTTAAGAAAGCATTCTGAGATATTCCGCTACCTGTGATAATCATTTCACTATACTCTTTTTTAAATATTTCTATTTTAGTTATAACCGAATCAGCCTTTAGATTGATATGTGCTTTTCCTACTACCTGACTAAATGAATCTTTACAATGTATTGTTGATAGAATTGTATTATTAGTAAACACTCTGAACATAAAGCAATCAACATCTGATAGTCGTTGCTTTGCTTCAAGAGCTAGCATTTTCTGTAGATTCATATCTTTACCCAAAACAAAATAGTGGTAAATTACTGCGTTATATATATTTCCATTATGCGCCCTTTCTTGAACAATTACTTCATTCTTGCAATCCCCATCGATGTCTTTAAATGAGATCAAAGGCTTCTCATTCATTCGATCTTCATTGTGGAAGCCTTTTTCATTATTCTCCATCCATTTCCCATTAATATAAGGTGAACTAACAGATACCTGATCTTTCTTCTTGTCGTATGCAAGAAGACAATATGCTATATTTTTAACAGGTTTCTTGGTTTTCACTATATATATATTTATTTCTGGGCTATATTGCACTCTAAAGATGATAAGAACATTAACATTGTTAGTTATCATCTCCCTAATTCTGCTATCCACGGACTCAGGCAAAATCTCTCTGTCACTCGTTGAATCATTAAAACTTACAAAGTCATTATCTTTCCTTGCAATTGCCAAAAGGGCTCGTAAGGTGCATTATTTAATTTGACGGATTTAGCTGAACCCCAGCAATTGAGTATAAAATATATCCCTATCAAAATAAATCTTTTGCTCATTATTTTTTTTCTTTTGTTGTTGCACTATAAAATATTATTTAGATCTCTCCTGCAGCATCCCCTCCACCACGAGTGTGCGTTAAACTCAATTGATTATGTGATATATATTCATTTGATCCATTCTTGGGCCGACATACCATAGTACCAAAAAAATAAATATATCAATCTATTTTTTTATTGTTTGATCAAATTGCAAAGCCATACTATCTATGAAGATAAAAATTAAATATTTTTTCATACCTGATCTAATCTAATAAATTATCATCATTTACAGCGTAACGTGTAATCAAGCTATTATCGACATACACCAGTCAAAAGTAAAACGCAATAGAGTAATGGCTTCTATGCTTTGTATCTATGCTTTTATCTGGTAGTTCCTATCTTTTTACCATAAGACTATCAATAATTTATTTATAATCTGGTCTGTGAAAGTTTGGCAATTGTTTTTCCAAAATAAACTTTGAAAAGAAGAGGGAGTCTGTTATTAGTTTATTTGTTAGAACCTTTAAGTCTGTATTACTAATGTGGAGAGAATTCAAAGAATCACAAATTAAATATTCGTCTGAATCAAAAGAATAAAAACAGATGGGGTCTCTCTTTTCCAGAAAATAGCAATCATATGTCTTAAGGTCTACCCCGTTATCTGCCACAAAATGATACACCTTATAATCTTTTTCATCGATGCGATAATTTTTAACCCCCCTATATGATGTATTTTTATTCAAAAAAGGAGGATTTATTTTACAATCCTGAGTTGAGATTTCGTGAATTAAAGTGTCCTCAATAGAATATATCAAAAACTCTTTTCCGTCACAAAACAACGATGCGGTACTGGTATCCTTGTATACCAAAAAATTAAAAGAATTATTCTTTTTATCTGTTATTACAATACTATCAAAACGTCTTTTGCCTTCATACCCCTCAACTTTATACAAATTCTTCGCAATGATATTTTGAGAGCTATCATATAAACTAAAGAACATACTTTTACCCAAATCCTTCTTGCTAGGCAATTGACAAAAGCCAAATACCAATAAAAAAAGAAGTCCCACTTTGAAACACAAATTATTCCAGTTAGTATTATTTTCCACCGCTATAATTCCATAGTTGTTTTAAAATTTGTTCGGCTGTATATCC
>JBAVMD010000030.1:0-4368 GCA_049689695.1 Chitinophagaceae bacterium
ATATTTATCCTGCGGGATGGAGCTTCAGCGTGGTTACACAAAGCCTTTATGATTTTCTCAAGACGGATCCAAGGTTCAATGCAACTGTGTTTGATGCTGCGGCTTTGAAAACAGCCAACGAGATCGACTACACTGCAGGATATATGAATACAGGTTATTTCCTGAGAAAATTCCTGCCACGTGCTACAGATGTTACTACACTTGGTGGCAATACTGAATTGAACTTTCAGCAAGACACTTACATCATCAGGCTGGCAGATACTTACCTGATGGAAGCTGAAGCTTTGGGCGCTACCGGCGTAAGAGCGCAGGCATTGCTGGATGCAGTGAGAGCAAGGGTTGGACTTGCATCAGTGCCCGTTTCTCTGCAGGCCATTAAAAATGAACGCAGGAAAGAATTAGCAGGTGAAGGACACAGGTGGTTCGACCTTGTTAGATGGGGTGATGCAGCTACTGTTTTGTCAAGCCGCGGATTTGTAGCAGGAAAGCATGAGATATTCCCTATTCCATCAAGAGAACTGCAGGGAACTAAACTGGTTCAGAACCCTAATTATTAATAACAGATATCGTCACGTTTAAAAATTGTGATAATGAAAAATATTTCAAAAACACTTTCTCAGTTTCTGATCGTTGCAGCAATGCTCAGCGTTGTTAGTTCCTGCAAAAAAGAAGAAGTTACAGACAGGGGACTAACAGAAAGCAATCTTGACGCAAGCTTTACATTAACTCCTGTTGCGGGCAAGACCAATACTTTCATGGCCCAGGTAAAAGACAGCAGCTATATTCTTTCCAAGTGGGACCTTGGCAACGGCAGCGTTGCAATAGGCAAGGCAACGCAGGAAGTTTTTCTGCCGGATGCCGGTGAGTATACCATTGTTCACTATGCAGTTGGAAAAGGCGGCGCCACTTTTACTGCCAGCCAGAAAATAACCATCGCTACTTCTGATCCTGCAAGGGGCAACCTGATAAAGGGCGGCAAATTTGAAACCGCTGCTGATGAAGCCAATTGGGGCAAGATTAGCATTAGTGATCCTGCTATTACATGGACAAGAAGCGGCGGAAAATTCGTGGCTGCCGGTGGAAGCTGGGGACACAGCGCTGTTTACCAGGCCATACAGGTAGAGGCCAATAAAGATTATCGCTTTGCCATGCAGGTTTCCGGCAGCGGCGCTACCGATACCTGGTTTGAAGTTTATTTTGGAACAGCTACGCCTGTGCAAGGCGCTGATTATACTTCCGGCGGCATTGCCATTGCGCTGAATACCTGGGCTGGTTGCGGCAATTCTACTTTCAGTGGAAATATTGCTACCGTTGGCTGCGCCGGTGCGTTGGTAGGACAAAACGGAAAAATCCGCTTCACAACAGCGGGAACCGTTTACCTGCTTATTAAAACAGGTGGAGCAAATCTTGGCACATCCGGCATTTCTATAGACAATGTTGAGTTGAGGGGAATTTAAAAACATTTTTAGCAAGCAGTCGTAATACCTGGCCGTGTTTCTACACGGCAGGTTTTTTATTGCTTTATTTGAATTAAAATTATTTACTGGTAAATCTTCGTGTATGAAAATGCTGTTCCCCGGATGTATCCTTTGCCTTACACTGCTGTCGTTCAACTGTGGTAAAAAAGGCGATGATGGAGGTACCAATCCTCCCCCGCCTCCGCCAACTACTACAAAATCCGACGTGGATTTCTGGCTCACGCAGGGTGATCAGTCCGTACTGTTCAAAAAACAATCGGGCAATCTTATGTGGTCAACAAGTGGTGGCTCAACTAACATAGTTGAAGCAGACACTACGCAAACTTTCCAGGGCATTGATGGTTTCGGCTATACCTTAACGGGAGGCAGCGCCACGCTGATCAATGCTTTAGCTCCTGCTGTTAAAGACGAGTTGCTGAATGAATTGTTCCGGCACGACAGCACCTTCATTGGCGTAAGCTACCTGCGCATCAGCATCGGCGCATCTGACCTGAGCGCATCCACATTTACTTACGATGATATGCCTGCAGGTCAAACAGATGTTAACCTGCAACAGTTCAGCATCGATAAAGAAAAACAGGACCTGATCCCCGTACTGAAAAAGATACTGGCCATTAACCCTGCTATAAAAATATTAGGGTCGCCCTGGTCTGCGCCCACCTGGATGAAAACCAACAACAATTTTGTTGGCGGAAGCCTTAAACCTGAGTATTACGCCGCTTATGCGCAATACTTTGTCAAATACATCCAGGCCATGAAAGCAGAAGGCATTACCATCGATGCCATCACACCGCAAAATGAACCATTGCATGGCGGTAACAATCCAAGTATGGTGATGCAGGCAAGCGAACAGGCAACCTTCATTAAAAATAACCTGGGCCCTGCTTTTCAAACCGCAGGCATCACAACAAAGATCATTGCATACGATCACAACGCAGATCGCCCGGATTATCCCCTGACTGTTTTAGGCGATGCCGGTGCAAAACAATATGTTGATGGATCAGCTTTCCATTTGTATGGCGGACCTATCACCGCTTTATCGCAGGTGCACGATGCATTTCCTGACAAGAATATTTATTTCACGGAACAGTGGACAGGCGGCCCCGGCAATTTCGGCGGCGATCTGAAATGGCATATACAAAATCTCATCATCGGTGCAACACGCAACTGGAGCAGGAACGTGCTGGAATGGAACCTTGCTGCAGATCCAAGCTATCAGCCACATACGCCAGGCGGTTGCTCAAGCTGCATGGGCGCATTGACCATCAGCAATGGGTTTACACGCAATGTATCGTACTACGTAATAGCGCATGCTTCCAAATTTGTGCGTCCGGGATCGGTGCGCATTGCTTCAACACAAACCACCACCTTATCAACGGTTGCGTTTAAAAACCCCGAAGGAAAAAAAGTGATGATCGTATTGAACAACGGCGCCAACGCGGAAGTGTTCAACATCAAATTCAATGGTAAAACAGTTACTACCAGTTTGAATAGCGGAGCTGTGGGGACGTTTGTGTGGTAAGAGATTGGTCATTTAGTCATTGGGTCATTGGTCATTAAGTTATTGGTTATAACATGAAAAAAATCATCCTCCTTTTTTCCTGTATTGCTGTTTTAATTGCTGCACAGGCGCAGCGCAAGGCAACGGTTTACACAACGGCGCACAAAACCGATATGCGTTTTGCCAAAGCGGCTGAACTTAGTTTTTCAGAATTGAAGCAGCCTTTCGAATCTGAACCTTGTGTTTTTGTAGATGCTTCCAGGACCTTTCAAACCATGCTTGGATTTGGCGGGGCCATCACGGATGCTTCTGCGGAAACATTCGCCAAGTTGCCGGCAGACATGCAACAGGAATTATTAAAAGCTTATTACGATAAAGACAAAGGCATAGCTTACGCGATACTCCGCACCAATATGAACAGCTGCGATTTCTCCAGCGGCAGTTATACTTATGTGGCAGACAATGATAAAGAGCTAAAGACATTCAACCTTGCAAAGGATGAACAATTCAAGATCCCGATGATCAAACAGGCGTTTGCCGCAGCCAATGGCAAACTGTCTTTGTATGTAAGTCCCTGGTCGCCCCCGGCCTGGATGAAAGACAACAACAGCATGTTGCAGGGTGGCAAACTGAAAGACGACTATAAGCAGTCATGGGCTAACTATTATGTGAAGTTCATTAAAGGCCTTGAAGCAAAAGGAATTCCTGTGTGGGGCCTGAGCGTGCAGAATGAGCCGATGGCAAAACAACGCTGGGAATCCTGCATCTATACCGCCGAAGACGAACGCGATTTCATTAAGCTATACCTCGGGCCTACGCTGCACAAGAGCGGGCTTGCCGGTAAAAAGCTTATTGCATGGGACCATAACCGCGATCTTATTTTTCAGCGCGCAAGTGTTGTGCTGAACGATCCCGGTGCAGCCCGCTACATCTGGGGACTTGGATTTCATTGGTATGAAACATGGACGGGCAGCGATATGCAATTCGATAATCTCAAAAAAGTGGCAGAGTCTTTTCCTGACAAGAAATTAATCTTCACAGAAGGCTGCCAGGAAAAATTCGATTGGAAACGATTGGAAGATTGGGCGCTCGGTGAAAAGTACGGCTACTCCATCATCAATGATTTCAACAATGGTACTGTTGCGTGGACAGACTGGAATATCCTGCTCGATGAAAACGGCGGGCCAAACCATGTAGGCAATTTTTGTTTTGCACCGGTGCATGCCGATACCCGCACAGGAAAGCTGGTTTACACGAACGCTTATTATTATATCGGCCATTTTTCTAAATACATCAAGCCCGGCGCAAAGCGCATCATCAGTTCAGCTAACAGGGATAAGTTACAAACAACGGCATTCAGGAATCCGGATAGCTCTATTGCATTGGTAG
>JBAVMD010000031.1:0-4246 GCA_049689695.1 Chitinophagaceae bacterium
CTATAATAAACTTTCAAATATTTTTGAAAGTTCAAAAATACATTTATCTTTACTTCATGAAACTCGCAGAAGCACGGCAGCAATTCATCGCCTCCTGGGGGGCGTTCGGAACGCATTGGGGCATTAACAGGACCATGGCGCAGATACATGCGCTGCTGCTCACCAGCGCCGACGCATTAAGCGCTGACGATGTAATGGAGCAACTGAACATCAGCCGCGGTAACGTGAACATGAACATTCGTGAGCTTATCAACTGGGGACTTGTAGAGCGGGTGCTGGTGCCAGGTGAACGCAGGGAATTTTTTACTGCAGAAAAAGACATCTGGCGCGTGGCAAGACAGATCGTTAAAGAAAGAAAGAAACGTGAGCTGGAACCGATGATCAAATTGCTCGACCAGCTTAGTGAAGTGGAAGGCGACAAAAAAGATAAGGATGTGAAAGCATTCACCGATGTTATTCAAGGCATTAAAAAGCTGGGAATGCAGGCAGATAAAACATTGGACGTAATGGTGAAAGCAGATGAAAATTGGTTCTTCAGCAGTTTAATGAAACTGTTGAAGTAGAAAAATTATCTGATGCTTTGAATAGATACTTACAAAAAAATTCAAAATATGATCAGGCTTCGAAAAATCGATCTCATGTTACAGGCAGTCTTAATGGCAGCCTGCCTTATCATGTGGCCTGCTTCTCCCATCATGGCCGCAGCAGGTTATTTTTTGCTGGGCGCGTGGCAGGTGATCAGCGCTTTATTCAACAGTTTTACAATGAGCAAAGGCCCTTTTCGCCAGAGAATACTTATTTACTGGCTGGTAACCGCTTTAGATCTTATTCTGATAGCAGTCCGCTATACGCCCCTGCTTTATATTGCGCTGGTGGCCGCAGCCGGCATTGCGGTTTATTATTGGGTCATTTACAGGCTGTTCATCAATTACCTGTCTCACCGCACAGAACTGTCAACCATAGTGCGTAATGGCTGATGGCCATACCCGGAGTCTCCACAATCTGCAAATGGCCTGAAAATAGCTGTTACTATATCAGAAGTAAAAGTTATGGCAGATAAAAAAACAACAGTGGTGCTGGGCGCTTCAGATAATCCCGGCCGTTACAGCTACCTGGCGGTTCATCGCCTGCGCAATTACGGTCATCCTGTGATTGCCATCGGCAAAAAACCGGGAAAAGTCGCGGATATAAACATCAGTAAGGAACAAACGCCACAAAATGATGTGGATACCGTAACCCTTTACCTGAACCCGCTACATCAAAAGATGTACTATGACTACATAGTTTCCCTTAATCCCAAAAGAATCATATTCAATCCGGGTACGGAAAACGATGAATTGGCCGTTCTTGCAGCGGAGCATGGAATTAAGACACTGGAAGCCTGTACTTTAGTGATGCTGAGCACGGGACAATATTAGCTAATGCGTCTACGTTTTATATAAAGGTTTTCCAGACTTTATCCGTCACCGTAAAATTTGTATCCCATGAAGAAACTCTACGTTCTTGCGTACAGTCTTATGATCTTATGCGCATGCGTTCATGCGCAAACTGCTCCCCCGCTTAACCAACCTGCCGACAAGCCCTTGCTTTTTGCAGCTTTACCAGGCAAGCTTGAATGCAATCTGGAAGAAGTAGACCGGCTTTTCATGGCAGAACCATCCCAGAAATTATCATTGCAGTTGAACAATCAATTGCACCTGGACGGCACTGTTATGGAAGTGGTGCGCAGGTCTCCTGAAGTACTCACCATTAATTTCAAAACAAGCAATTTTTCCGGAGGACTTTTTACCATTTCACGCATCATACAGAATGGTGTGATCCGCTACAGCGGCCGGCTGATAAGCCGTGAGAATGGCGATGTGCTGATGGTAGTGAAGGAGAACGATAAATATTACTTCACTAAAATGTCCCAACGATTTGTCATGGTAGAATAAATCCTTAACACCCTGTCCTAATCCTCACTGTACCTATGAAAACCTTCCTGAAAACCCTGTGCATCTTACCGATGCTTGCCAGCCTGCATGGATATGCGCAAGTTCCAAAGCTGAACAGTTATCCTGCTGCTAAGGCAACTATTTTTCTTGATTTCGACGGCCAGTATGTCACCGGCACTTCCTGGAACTGGAGCGGCCCTATCAACGCACAGCCGGCCGCGCTTTCTAATGACGCTATCACGGAAATATTTCACCGTGTGTCAGAAGACTACCGCATTTTTAATCTCAACATCACCACAGATTCTACGATCTACGCAGCTGCTCCCATTAATAAAAGAACGCGGGTTATCATCACTCCTACCAATACCTGGTACGGTAATGCCGGCGGCATTGCATATGTATCTTCTTTCAATTGGGGCGATGGCACTCCTGCCTGGGTGTTCAGCAACCTGCTGGGCAATAATATCAAATACATTGCAGAGGCCTGCGCCCATGAAGCAGGGCATACTTTAGGCCTGCAGCACCAGAGCGCTTACAACAGCAACTGTGTTAAAACAGCAGAATACAGCAGCGGACAAGGGTCTGGTGAAATAGGATGGGCTCCCATCATGGGAGTTGGCTATTATAAAAACCTTACAACCTGGCACAATGGCCCCAGCGCAAGAGGCTGCAACAGGATCCAGAACGATATTGAGATCATTGCCGGTGCCGACAATGATTTTGGTTTCAGAAGCGATGATCACGGTAATACACATACAGAAGCTACACGTATCGGAAGTTCCGGTCCCGGCTTCAATGTCAGCGGTATTGTAAATTATTCAACCGATAAGGATGTTTTCCAGATCTATTTAACAAAGGCCCAGCACCTGAAGGTTACCGCAGTGCCTGAAAATGTAGGCGCTGGAAATAATGGCGCGGATGTAGACATTGAAATGTCGCTGCTGAATGCTTCAGGCGATACAATCGGTCGCTATAATCCCTCGCTTCTGCTGAATGCGGGTATCGATACCAATCTTATACAGGGAACTTATTACCTGGTGGCAGAAGGCGTGAATAATACCAACCTGCAGGATTACGGAAGCGTTGGTTTTTACTCACTGACCGGTTCTGTTAGCAGCGTACCGCCGGAACGTTTCAGGCTAACGGGCTGCGTAGCAAATAATGTACATGCGTTGAGCTGGAGCTATCTCACCAATGACACGATCAGCGAATTTGAAATGCAGGTCTCGGAAGATGGAAGCAGCTTTGAAAAGCTGTTACAGCTTAAGCCATGGGAGCGCAATATGAACTACACTGTGCTTTCAGATAAAAAATTATTCTATCGCATCAGGGCTGTTACGCCCGATGAAAGCCGTTATTATTCAAATGTCGTATCGCTTCAACCTGGCCGCGCGGGCAAGCCGGTGCAGGTTATCAATACCATAGCAAGAAAATCGATTGGCGTTAACAGCGCGGGGCAATATCAATACCAATTGATGACTCAGAACGGGCAGCTATTGCAGCAAGGTCAATTGCGCATTGGATATAACAGCATCACTGTAAAGCAGGATGTAAAAGGAATGTTGCTGATGCGTGTTTATGATGGCAGGCAATTCTGGTCTGAGAAAATAATTAGCGAATAAGAAGAATCACGGATTGGAAGAAGGATTTGTGGATTACACGGATTATTCAATGACTCACTCGTTGAGTGATGGATAGTTTATGATAAAGTATTATCCGTGCAATCCTCAAATCCTTCTTCCAATCCGTGCTTTTTCTTCTAAATCCCAGATTAAAAATTTCCCTATAAACCGCTCCTGATTTGGTTTGCAGCCCATTTTTTGCTAAATTCGGAAAATCCCTTTTTCTATGTTATGGCGAAAATTTAATGGCGACCCGATTGAACTTCCCATTCTCGATGCTGTTGAACAAGCTATCCGACGCGAGACCGAAAAGGGCTACCACCTCAAGGTTTGCATCGGTACAGATTCACAGGTAAAAGGTTCCGAAACTGAGTTTGCAACAGTGATTGTTTTTCTTCGTGAAGGACATGGAGGCTTTATGTTCATTCACAACGAAAAAACAAAACAGCAGTACACCATCAAGGAACGCATGCTTGTAGAAGTGGCCAAGAGCATCGAGATCGCTTATGAATTGTGCAACCTGTTCACGATGTATGATGTAGACATGGAAGTGCATGCAGACATCAACACCAATCCGCATTTCAAGAGCAACGATGCCTTGAAAGAAGCCATGGGTTACATCCTCGGAATGGGATTTGCCTTCAAGGCCAAACCGGAAGCCTTTGCCAGCAGCAGCTGCGCAAACAAAGT
>JBAVMD010000032.1:0-4201 GCA_049689695.1 Chitinophagaceae bacterium
GGCGGTGGCGAGGAGCATGCTACTCATATAGGGAATGCGAAAACTTATTTCAACCAGTTGGCGCCATTTGACCATTCACCAACGCTTCCTATTCCTGTAATTCTTTATTTCCCTGAATTAGGTGTGCCTGCATCAGTAACGGTAAATGGACAATTAAGGATTATAAATTCTATTGTTGTAGAAAAAGTAAATGATCAGGCTAACAATGATAAAAACAACTCAATATGGTTCAGTATTGTTGAGGGCTCCACTATTCAACAACCGGTTAGCCCAACCCGTATTGAGATCACCGGCGAAGCCGATATAGTGGGGGGAACAGGAAAATTCATGAACGCGACAGGCCGCACAAAGCTCAGAGCATATTTTAACCCCACAGATACAACAGATGCACATGTTTCCCAACAAGGATGGATCAGGTATTAACATTTGTTCAGGCCAACCACGTACCTTACAGTAAATAAAATTACAAATGGATAATGTCTCTGAAATTTCACCAGTAATGGTGGTAGGAGCTACCGGCTATTTAGGCATGGAGATCTGCCGTCAATTGATTGCTGCTAAAAAAAGGGTAAAAGGTCTTGTACGTTCATCTTCAGATCCGGGTAAAGTAGATGCACTAAAAAAGATGGGTGTAGAAACAGTGATAGGTGATATGAAAGACCTGACTTCATTAAAGCAAGCCTTTCAAAACGTGCATGCAGTTATTTCAACTGCCACTGCTACCTTATCAAGGCAGGAAGGTGATTCCATTGAGAGTGTTGATCAAAATGGTCAATTAAATGTAATAGAAGCTGCCAAGGCTGCAGGCTCAAAGCAATTGGTTTATATTTCGTTCAATGAAATAGCTGGTGAGTTCCCTCTTCAAACAGCCAAACGGACTGTTGAAAAAGAATTAAAGGAAAGCGGCCTGGATTATACCATTTTGCAACCTGCCATATTTATGGAGGTATGGCTCAGCCCTATGTTAGGATTTGATTATCCCAATGCCAGGGCTACTCTTTATGGAGAAGGGAAAAGTCAAATATCCTGGATATCCTTAAATGATGTGGCTGCATTTGCAGTAGCATCATTAGATAATTCTTCAGCTAAAAATGCTACCATAGAATTAGGAGGACCAGATGCTATAAGTCCATTGGAAGTGGTGAAGATTTTTGAAGAACAGACTGGAAATGCATTTGAGCTAACTCATGTTCCTATTGAAGCATTGCAGGCACAAAAGGAATCTGCTGCGGACCCCATAAGTAAATCTTTTGCTTATCTGATGATTTCTTTTACGGAGGGGAATATAATTGATATGCGAAAAACGCTTGATTCTTTTCCACTTGCATTAAGATCTGTCGGAGATTATGCAAAAGGGGTAGTATCAAATAAACACTGACGATACCAATGGATGATTTTGCAGTACTGATAGATGACTTTAGTTCAATCAGATTTTGTTCCGCGCAGGATATTATAAAATACCAGCCCATCGCCAGGCCTGCCGTTAGCGGCAAGTCATTTAGGGCACATTAGACAAGAGTATTATATAAAGTGAATTAAAAATTAGCAATGACTAATAAGAACAAAATCTCAACTATAGTATTTTCAGTCTATATTCTGCTAGCTTTCTATGTTTTTGGCGGAGGTATAGTAAATTCTATGGTTGCTTACAGAACCTGGCGTGCGGTTGGCGCAATGGAGTTTCCTGAATTTCATCAAATTGATAGTTCGCTAATTATTCCTCTATTTGTTATTTTCTTTTTCTTAACCTTCATCCCTCAAATTTTGTTATTTTGGTATCGACCGGCGATTATATCGAAGCGGTTAGTCTTGGTAGCATTATTTTTTAATTTAATTACCCTTGTATCAACTATAACTGTTCAAATTCCTATTCAGGTAGAACTTGATAAAAGATTTTCATTGGAATTAATTGAACGACTTATATCAACGGATATGATCTATAGAAGGATTCCAATGTTATTGATGGCCATAGTAAATTTTATAATGCTATATAAAGTGGTGAGCCATTCCAGTAATAGGTAAAACAAAGCCAGGACTTACGCCCTGGCTTTTGTACATCAAAAACTATTTTGCCACAAAATTAATTATACCCCGGGTTCTGCTGCAATAACGGATTAGCTTTGATTTCCGCATCCGGAATTGGCAACACAAACCGAAAGTTTGCTGCAGGTAATAATGCTGAAGCCGTATTGGGCGCATCTATGGCAAGCCGCTGCACAGGCAAACCTTTTCTTCTCAAGTCCCAGAAACGATGCCCTTCAAATGCCAGCTCTTTAAATCGCTCCAAAATAATGTCGGTGATTGCCGCATCTTTAGTGGCATAAGTGGCAATGGGTGTGTAGCCTGTGATCCTTGCAGCTCTCAGGGTGTTGATGTCCTGGGTGGCGCCTGCCAGGTCATTGGTTTCAGCTTTTGCTTCAGCCCTTATCAGGTACATTTCTCCGGTTCTGAAAATTTTACCATCTGCTACGTTTTCAGTTGTACTGGTATAGGCTCCTCCTTTATACTTTGCAACAATCCGTGATGGTCTGCCGCCATCTGCTGTCAGCAATGGCTCATCTTTCAGATAAGATGAAAAACGGATGTCGTTTGCCTGATCAAAAGTATTCCACAGTTTTGAAGATGGAGCATAGAAAATTGTTCCAACTTTAGTATTACCGCCTACAGTAGCAGAGTTAGCTCTAAAAATATTACCGATCCTGTTGGCATCAGCGGTCCTTTTGATCTTCCAGGCAACTTCAGAATTGTTTGCATCTGTCCATATTCCCGGGAAATCAGTGCGTGAAGCCAGCGGCAATGCATTGATAAACTCAGTAGAGAAAGTAATTGCATTTGCCCAGTCTTCCATATAAAGTGACACCCTTGCCTGCAACCCTGCAGCAGCTATCCTGTTAGCCCTGGTAGCGTCGGCATTTGAAGCAGGAAGTCCCGGTTTCGCCTCTGCAATGTCTGCCTTTATCCTCTCGAAATAAGGGCCCATCTTTTCTCTTGATTTTTCAAAAATGATAGCATCTTCTCCAAAAGAAGGTGTATCCATAAATGGCATGGCAAGTCCATTGGGATCATACTTACCACTATAGAACCTGGTGAGTTCAAAATGCGCGTATGCTCTCAGGAACAAAGCCTCTGCTCTCAAACGAACTTTGAGGGTAATATCACCTGCGCGGGTTGAATCAGCTTCAGGCAATGCTCGCAAAATCCGGTTTACACGGTCTATTACCCTGTACAATGGTGTCACAGCAGTATAGTTATCCCTGATACCAATGTCAGTACTTGTAAACTGCCATTCGTGATCTGTTGCGTTTACGTAAAATTCTCCCGGCCTTACCTCGTCTGATAATTCAGCATTCATGTAAATGGCCATGTTTGAGTTAACGGTAGCATAAGCACCAATCAGGGCTGACTCATTATTGGCCACGGTTGTAAGGGCAATTTCCCCATCAATGAAATCCGTCTCCTTTATGTTCAGGACTTTTTTACAACCAACCCCAACCAGCAAAAGCGCTCCTATAAATAATATATTAAGTTTTTTCATTTCGATTTTTTTATTCGTTGAATATTCTAAATGAAATCTGCTGTCGGTTTTAGAAATTAATGTCTATACCAACTACAATCATTTTTGGATTAGGATATTCATTCAGGCTGATGTTGTTATTATCCTCAGGATCAGTACCAGTCCATGGGCTCCATATTGCAAGGTTTTGTCCCTGAATATAGAATCTTCCACCCCTGATCACCTGGCTGCCATTTAGCCTGATTGCAGGGATCTGGTATCCAACAACAAGATTTCTTAACCTGAGGAATTTCGCATCTTCGAGATCAGTTGAAGAAAAACCTCTGTCGTACAATGGAGAATGTATGAACTTCTGATCTCCTGGTTTTCTCCACTGGTCTTCCAGCAGATCTCTTCTTGCGTTAACTGTTGCATGGAAACCTATGGTTCCGTTCATCATCCAGTTCTTCTGGTTGTTGCTTCTTACTACATCAAACTGGTAAGAGAACAAAGCGCCGATGCTGAATTTTTTATAAGAGATATCAATGGTTGCTCCACCAACATGTACTGGAATAAATGATCCGAATTTGGCGAGATTGACAGCTTTTGCGGCATCTGTGGTGGGTTTTCCATCAGCGCCTTCAAAAATTGGTCTGCCTGAAGCAGGATCAGCACCCAGGTAGTTTGTTGTATAGTGCATTCCATAAG
>JBAVMD010000033.1:0-1559 GCA_049689695.1 Chitinophagaceae bacterium
ATCCTCTTCCATCTGCGCTATAACATTATAAATTATAATCCAAATGAGAGTTGTAATTATCGGCTCGGGAAATACAGCTACAGTGCTGGGGCGAAAGATCAAAGCATCGGATCATTCAATCCTCCAGGTAACCGGGCGAAATGAAGTTGCTGTAACAGCGCTGGCAAATGAGTTAGCATCAAAGCCAAATACTGATCCGCACTCCATCGATCTCGCTGCTGATCTCTATGTCATTGCGATAGCGGATAGCGCTTTGCCGCAACTGCATGAATGGCTTCAATTAGACAAAAAAACCGTTGTTCATACCGCTGCCGCGGTTTCAAAAGATGTACTTCAAAAGATAAGCAGGAATTATGGCGTTCTGTATCCCCTGCAAACGCTGCGAAAAGAACAACAGCACCTACCCGAAATACCTTTCCTGGTAGATGGCAACACAGCGGATGACCTTGCACTGATCGAAGATTTTGCACGGACCCTATCGCCTGATGTACTCATAGCTGATGATGCACTCAGGCTGCGCGTACACGTAGCCGCGGTTTTTGTCAATAATTTTACCAATCACCTGTATGCGCTTGCCCAGGAATTCTGCAAAAAAGAGCAACTGGATTTTTCCCTGCTGCAGCCATTGATCGACGAGACAGCTCAGCGTCTGCATACGCTTTCTCCCGGGGATTCGCAAACCGGCCCTGCTGTTCGCAATGACCGCGCAACTATCGAAAAACACCTGGAAGTGCTAAGCGCTTACCCGCATCTGAAGAACATCTACGAACAGCTAACAGAAAGCATCCAGTTTCCATCCCGATAGCTATCGGGACAACTTCCAACTTCCAACAACAAAAAAGCCAGCCTTACGGGGCTGGCTTGGTGTGAACCACCATGTATGGCAAGCTACACAAACGCTATTGATAGAGTTGGATGATATCTGTTTGAACCTGGTAAGGATCGGTTACGGAAGATGGATCGGTAATGTACATGTCGAACGGAACGCCCTTTGCTTTTTTGTTATTCTTCTTTAGCCAGTCGTTCAGCTTTCCATAAGCCTGCCCGGTAAGCTCGTACGGGCCCCAGAAATGTATTACCACCCCTTTGCCTGATTCTATCTCTTTTAAAACGATGCGTCCTTCAACTGAAGCGGGCTTTTTATTTACCGGTATGCCTGCTTCTAAAATAAAAGGCGCGCTTTGGGTATGGTACCAGGCGAGGGGCTGGGCTGCAAACTGTAGTCCGTTCTTTTGCATGAATGCGCTGATCTCGCCATAGTCACGTCCCAGCACTGGGCCAATATCATTCATGGTAGCTGCTGTATCCCGTATGGAAAGCACGGTCATGGCCGGCACCGTTATTTCTTCTACTACCATTTTTGGCTGCCTGGCAGTATCTGCCAAAGCAGAATAATCAAAGTACGTATATGCGGGCCTTGAATGATCTACGAAGGAAACTCCAATCAGGAAAGAAACCACCAGCAAAAAAGTCCACGAATTATTGCGAAATTTTTTCATAGCAGTTGTTGTAATCGGCCCGGTGATGATTGATACCTTTAAGGTAAGAAAATCCTTTCA